>JANNFM010000101.1:0-3526 GCA_031379795.1 Alphaproteobacteria bacterium | reverse complement strand
GATGACCAGCATCAGGCCGCGGATCCAGTCCAGTGCGATCCAGCGACCCATCGGCTTGGCCAACCCCAGCAGCGGCGGCTTCTCCAGGCCGTTGTCTCGGTGGTGGAAGGTGGAAACGTCGAGCCGCAGGTCCAAAGCCCGGCCGTCCGTCTCCAGGAGTACGTCCTGGGAGGCAGCGACGTAGCGGGTCGTCTGCTTGGTCAGCCCAGACTCGCCGCGCTGCGAGATAAGCCGTTCGTTCGCGAAAACGGCGGTCGCAGAGAACGTGGTGGGCACATGGAGTACATAGTGCCCGGCCGGCAGGCCCTGGACGCTGAGGTGGTAGCTCACAGCGCCGGTCTCTGGCAGCGGCGGCCGACCCGGCCGCGCATTGGACCACCGACCGGGCACGGCGAGCGTGACCCGCTCGCCGGACGGCGGACCGCCGGGTCCGCCCCGCCAACTCAGCTGCCAGTCACCAGCCAGCGGGACTGGCGCGTCTAGCGGTCCCCACTGTGCAAAACTGATCACCCCGCCCCGCGCCTGCGGTCCGCCATGGACGACCACGTCTGCGAAAAAGGGCAGGATCAGCAGGGATAGCAGGCCCAGCACCAGGATTGCGAATCCCGCCCGCCGACCGGAGGACGTCGCACGCGGACGCGGCGCGGTCGAGCTGCTCGCTCCATCCACCACGGTCATCGCCGAACGGCCCCCCGAACCCTGCATCGAGACTATGGCGGCGCCGCGGCCTTTGGCTACTTGTTTCGCCGCTCACTCAGCGGAGGGCTAGATGAGCCGCCTCAACGGATCGTCTAGCCGGGCTACGTCGGAGACGCGGTAACCACGTAACCGCAGATTCCCCGGCGCGATGTCACCGCGATATCCATGACCCGTCCAGCGTCCTCGCGCGTTGACGAGATTGCATTCTCATCTGCAAGACAGGCCTTAGCCCTCGGTAAGTCCCCTCGTGGGGTCCTTGCAAAAATGTCTCCCAGAAGTTACATATCCTTGTGATCCAGGTTCTGCAAACCGACGCCTTCTCCAAGTGGCTTAGGGGTCTGCGAGATCGCAGGGCCGTGGCTCGCATTGTTGAACGCCTGCGTCGGCTGGCCTTGGGCAATGCGGGTGATGTGAAGCCAGTAGGTGACGGCTTGTCAGAGCTGCGTGTCGACTACGGACCCGGCTATCGGGTCTATTTTGTCCACCGCGGTGAGGTTCTCATCGTGGTTTTATGTGGCGGTGACAAAGCCAGCCAGGGGCGCGACATCACGCGCGCCAAGGTGCTGGCCAAGGAGATTGGTGAATGACCCTGGACCTGCGTCCATTCGACCCTGCAGAGTATCTCGATACGCCGGAAGCCGTCGCCGAATACCTTGCCGCCGCCTTCGAGACGGGCGAGCAGGCGGTGATTGCAGATGCCCTGGGGGTCGTCGCCAAGGCGCGCGGGATGACCCAGCTTTCGCGCGACACCGGTCTAGCACGCCCGGCCCTCTATCGCGCGCTAAGTCCTGACGGTCGTCCCGAGTTCGCCACGGTGTTGAAGGTGTTGCGTGCGTTGGGTGTGCGGCTTACGCCCGAGGTCGCCTGAAACGAACTCTCAGGCGCCGCGACGTAACCCACGCCCGTTCGGTTGCGGCGCACAAGAACGCATGCTAGTAGGCGCGCGGCTTTGGGACAGGGGCACTTTCGAGCTCCAGGACCGAGGCGCTTTTTTAAAGCGCTTTCAAGCCTTTAGTCGCGGCGGACTGTCCCGCATGCGGCACGTGAAACACGACCCGGGCGGATATCAGTGGCCGAAGACTCCAACCTGTCGAATGTGGGCGCCCGTTACGCCCAGGCTCTGTTCGACCTTGCCAGCGATCAGAAGCAGGTTTCTGCCGTAGAGGCGGACCTCAATTCGCTGAAATCGGCCTTGGCCGACTCAAAGGACCTGCGCACCCTGTTAGGCTCGCCGACCTTCGGGGCCGACGACAAGGCCAAGGGTCTGGCCGGCATCGCCGCCAAGGCGAAGTTCAACGCCACCACGAAGAAATTCCTGGGCCTGCTGGCCGCCAACGGCCGGGCCGCTGCCCTGCCAGCGGTGATCACCGGCTTTGCAAAACTGTCCGCCAACGCCCGCGGCGCCGTGTTCGCCGAAGTCACCACCGCCGTGGCGCTGAGCGCCGCTCAGGAGAAGGGTGTGGCCGCTGCGCTGCGCCAGTCGCTGGGCAAGGATCCTGAAATCACGACCCGCGTCGATCCCGCCATCCTGGGCGGGATCAAGGTGAAGGTCGGTTCCCGACTGTTCGATGCCTCGCTCCGTTCGAAGCTCGACTCCCTCAAGTTCGCCCTCAAGAGAGCGTAAGACACATGGACATCCGCGCCGCCGAAATTTCGGCCATTCTCAAGTCGCAAATCGCCAACTTTGGCGAGGAAGCCGACGTCTCCGACGTGGGTTCGGTGCTGTCCGTTGGTGACGGCATCGCCCGGGTCTACGGCCTCGACAACGTCCAGGCGGGCGAAATGGTCGAGTTCCCCAAGGCCGGTGTGAAGGGCATGGCGCTGAACCTGGAGCGCGACAACGTCGGCGTCGTGATCTTCGGTCAGGATCAGGCGATCTCGGAAGGCGACGAAGTGCGTCGTTTGTCGGAAATCGTGGACGTGCCGGTGGGCCGGGGCCTGCTGGGCCGGGTGGTCAACCCGCTGGGCGAGCCCATCGACGGCAAGGGCCCCCTGAAGAACGTGGCCGAGCGTCGCCGCGTGGACGTGAAGGCCCCGGGCATCATCCCGCGCAAGTCGGTGCACGAGCCCGTGCAGACCGGCCTGAAGGCCATCGACACCCTGATCCCGATCGGTCGTGGCCAGCGCGAGCTGATCATCGGTGACCGCCAGACCGGCAAGACCGCCGTGGCCATCGACACGATCCTGAACCAGAAAGAAATCAACGCTGGCACCGATGAGAGCGCCAAGCTCTATTGCATCTATGTCGCCATCGGCCAGAAGCGCTCGACCGTCGCCCAGATCGTCAAGACGCTGGAAGAGCGCGGCGCGCTGGATTACACGATCATCGTGTCGGCCACGGCGTCGGAGCCGGCGCCACTGCAGTTCCTGGCCCCGTTTGCCGGCTGCGCCATGGGCGAGTGGTTCCGTGACAACGGCATGCATGCCGTGATCATCTATGACGACCTTTCCAAGCAGGCCGTCGCCTATCGCCAGATGAGCCTGTTGCTGCGCCGTCCGCCGGGCCGCGAAGCCTATCCGGGCGACGTGTTCTATCTGCACTCCCGTTTGCTGGAACGCGCGGCCAAGCTGAACGAGGCCAATGGCTCCGGTTCGCTGACGGCGCTGCCGCTGATCGAGACCCAGGCCAACGACGTGTCGGCCTATATCCCGACGAACGTGATCTCGATCACCGATGGCCAGATCTTCCTGGAAACCGACCTGTTCTTCCAGGGCATCCGCCCGGCGGTGAACGTCGGCATCTCGGTGAGCCGCGTGGGATCGTCAGCCCAGATCAAGGCGATGAAGGCCGCATCGGGCCCCATCAAGGGCGAACTGGCCCAGTACC
>JANNFM010000099.1:0-15852 GCA_031379795.1 Alphaproteobacteria bacterium | reverse complement strand
CTTCCCCGATTTCGGGGAAGGGGGACCGCGCCGTCCGGCGTGGTGGAAGGGGCGGGACAGGGTGCCGAGCTTGACCTCGCCCCCTCCACCACGCCCTCTGCGGGGCGCGGTCCTCCTCCCCCGCTTCGCGGGTGAGGCAAGACTGAAGACGAAACGCCTCGGCGCGCGTATTATGCCCATGAGGGTCTATCTGGAGAACTGCTGATGAAAGTCTCGATCTTCGCTCTGGCCGCGACAGTGGCCGCGCTGTCCACCGTGGCCATCGCCGCCAAGGTGTCGCCGCTGGGTGATGCCCCGGCGCGCGGAACCGGCCTGCCTGCGGGCCAATGCATCCGCAGCCATGATATCCGCAACCACACCATCCTTGACCGGAACACCCTGTTGATCTCCGGTCGCGACAGGTCGGCCTATCGCGTCACCATGAAGGGTTCCTGCCTGGCGGCGGCCACTGCGTCCGACCCGATCATCACCCGCAATCCGCCGGGTTCGGACATTATCTGCAAGCCCATCGACATGGACATCGGCATCGGGCGTGATGGCTTCGAGACCCAGTGCATCGTCGACTCCATCGTCAAGTTGACGCCGGAGCAGGTGGCCATGGTGCCGAAGAAACTCCGCCCCTGACGTGATCGGTCAGCCTGCGCGCCGGATCACCAGGGTCCGGCCCGCATAGGCACCGACGTTCACCTTTTCCAGCCGCTGCACCTTGCGGCCGTTGGCACTCATGAAGGTGACCTCGACGGTCACCTGCCGGACGCCCGGCAATCCGAAGTGGACCGGCGTCGCGCCTTGCGCCCCATAGCCGCCGCCTGTGGACACTTGGCCGGTGCCCAGCAACTTGCCACTGGCAAACACCCGAACCTCGGCCCCGGCCTGGGTGTAACGGCCCCTGGCGTCCAGTACGGTCACCTGCAGGCTCTGACGCGCCGCTGACGTCGGCAGCAGATTGCGGAACAGGAAATGCCCGCCGACCGCGGTGTAGCCCTTGGTCACCGACAGGTCGATGTCGCCGTCGCGGTCGAAGTCGGCCCAGGCCACGCCGTGGTCGCCGACATCGAGGGGCCCGCCCTGGACCATCACGTTGCGAAAGGTCTTGCCACCCTCGTTGTGGAACAGGCTGTTGCGCGGGACTTGTTCGCCCGCCGGACCGACGTAGGACATCACCGACAGATCGGGAAACCCGTCATTGTCATAGTCCCCCCAGGCGGCGCCGACCGCCTCGTTGTCCAGATCAACCCCCATGGCCTGGGCCACATTGGTGAACCCGCCCTGCCCATTGCCGCGCCACAGGGTGTTGCGGCCATAGTTCGGGACGAAGATGTCCAGATTGCCGTCGTTGTCATAGTCGCCAACAGCGCAGCCGACCCCGCCCTGATTGCTCTTGCGCCCGGCGTTTTCCATCCCCAGCTGCGGCGCGACATCGACGAACGTCGTGCCGTCATTGCGCCACAGGGCGTCGGTCTTGCCGGACTGGTTGGCGAGAAACAGGTCCAGGTCCCCGTCCTTGTCGAAATCCAGCCAGCAGGCGCCGACCGTCGAGCGGGCGTCTGTCGGGCCCGCGCCCACGAAAGCCTGCACAAACTTGCCGCCGTCGTTGCGGTACAGCCTGTTCGAACCCGCTCGATCGGTGGCGTAGAGGTCGACGTCCCCGTCGTTGTCGTAGTCAATCCAGTTGTTTTGACGTGATGCGCGCCCGGGCACGGTCAGGCCGATCTCGGCAGCGACATTCACGAAGGCCTTGCCCATCTGGTTGTGGAAGACAGCGGTGGCCTTGTCCGCCAGGCTCGATCCCGCCAACAGATCCAGCCAGCCGTCGCCGTCGTAGTCACCCCAGCTCAGCGCCCGGAACTCACCGCCCGTGGTCGGCAAGCCCATAGCGCTGCCCACACTCGCAAACGCGCCCCGGTCATTCCGGTAGAGCCGGATCTCGCCGCTCTTCAGCGAAACTGCCATGTCCAGGTCGCCGTCGTTGTCGAAGTCGGCCCAGGCGTTGGACAAGGACCCCGGCATCGCGAACAGGTCCCGCTGCACAGGCGTGAACGCGGGCACTGGCGCCGGGCCGGCAGCGGTCAGCAGCAGGGCGACGCCAGCGATCAGCGCAGACGGAGCGGGTCGGGGCATTGCGGCCTCCTTAGTAGGGTGTCGTGGCTTTGAGGTACTGCTCGACTTGGGCGCGGGTGGTCCAGAGCATGCGGAAGGTCTTGTTTGAGAGATGCTCAAGCTGGTCGCTGCGGTGGGGCGAGCCGGGCTGGGTGGAGTTCCCATAGCTCATCAGCCCGACCGCCTTGATCGGCGTCGAGAACTCGACCATCGACATCCAGGTTTCACCGTGAACAGGCGTGCGCTTGCCATCCTTGAGCGGGCCCCAGGTGATCACGTGGAAGACGCCCGTGTTGCCGAAGCCGCCGTTGCCGGGAAGATCGACCTTGCCGAGGGCGAAACGCGAGACCTCGCCGAACGGCCGGTCCAGGGCGCCGTAGCTGGCCTTGGCCTCGGTCGCTGCGGCCTTCAGCATGGCGACGGCCTGGGCCGGGTCCTTCAGGCCGTAGGGCGTGTCGATGGGCTTGGCGGCGTCCCAGCGGACCTTGTAGTTGGCGTCGCTGATGTAGGTCGGCCCGGCGAACTTGCGTGCCCAGGCCTCGAACAACAGGGCGCCCCGGGCGTCGGCGTTGACCGTGCGGTCCCAGGCCTTGAGGACGGCGGCGGCGGCCTGGACATCGGGGTCGGTGCTCGCGGCCGCCGCGGCCAGAAGCTCATCCAGCACCCGGTCGGTCATCAACACATGACTGGTCAGCTTGCGGACCACGAAGTCGTCGAAAGTGATCTTCGGCAGATCGGCCATCAGGTGCGACGACTGCTGGGCGCGCAGCGACAGCGGCCCGTTGTTGGCCATGTAGGCCGGAAAGTCTTTGGCCTGAATCGCCTGCGGATACGTCGCCACCCACGGCGGGTCGTTGGTGTTCTGCACATAGCCGGTGGGCGGATCGATCACCTTGGGCAGCTCGGCGTAGGTGTGGGTGTCGGTCCAGAGCGTCCGGGACGTGTCGCCCGGAACCAGGCCACCCCACCTGGCGACGTCGCCGTCCGCGTGCCTCGGCAAGATGCCGTTGTAGAGGTACTGGATATGCCCCTCGCGGTCGCCGTAGACGATGTTGAAGGACGGCACCTGCAGCCGGTTCATGATCGCCTGGTAGGCGGCGAAACTCTTCGACTTGCCCATGTCCCAGTACTGGCGAAGCCCGCCGGGCCGATCAAGACCGGCGACCCTCAGGGCCACGGTCTTGCCGTCGGCGCGGGTGAACACCGGACCGTGCACCGAGTTGCGCAGTTCCAGGGTCTCGGTGTTGAGGCTGCCGTCCGCCTGTCGGACCTTGAAGGTCGTGGTCGCGGTCGTGAACGGGCGGACCTTGCCGTCATAGAGATAGCCGCCGTCAACCAGCTTCAGTTCGTAGTTGGTGGCGCCCAGGATGCCGTTGACCGTGTTGGTGAAGCCCATCCGCTCGTTGAACATGAACCGCAGCACCGGCAGGCCCACCTGGGTGGCGCCGTACATCTTGATGCCCGGTCCGTTGAGGTCGGCCTCGAAATAGGTGAGCTGGCTGGGCGCCCAGGGCAGGTGCGGATTGGCCAGCAGCAGGGTGTTGCCGCTGGCCGACTTCTTCGGCATGACCGCCCAGGCATTGGAGCCCGCGTCGGCGTTGCCCATGGTGCGCGCCTGGGGCGCCACGTAGACATAGTTCATCAGCCGATGGCCGTGGGCCATGACATCGACGCCGGTGATCGGGAAGACCTGCAGCACCGAGGGGTCCAGCGCCTCCGGATGGGCCTTGGCATAGGCGTTCATACCCGCCGCAAAGGCGCCCAGGTTGGCCCGGAAGCTGGCCGGCTCCTTCGCATACCAGGCCTTGGCCCGCGCATAGATGTCGTTGGCGATGACCCACTTGTCGGACTCGACCTCGGACGCTCCCCAGTATTCGGCGGCGCGGCCCCGGGCCTGGCCATACAGCTTGACCACCACGTCGCCGTGGTTCTGGGCGGTGGCGTAGCCGAAGCCGTAGAAGACTGCGGCCTCGTCCTTCCCATACACGTGCGGCACGCCATAACTGTCCCAGAGGATTTCACCTCGAGGTCCAGGCGCCGCGTTCGCCCCGCCACCGACAGACAGCAGCACCATGAACGCCAGCGCCGCGAACATTGTCGAAATCGCCCGGCTCATGATCCCTGCTCCCCTAAAGTCCGATCAGAAGTCCCACTGCACCCGGGCGTAGTACGAACCGCCTGTGAAGCCGATCGGCGAGGTTCCGGGGTACTGCCCGGCGCCCAGGTTCACATTGAAGATGCCCACCGCGTCTGGATAGTTGTTGAACAGGTTGTTCGAGCCCACCGCGAACGTCACCTTGTCCCGGAACTTGTAGCTGACCTCCAGGTCGGTGATCCATTCCGCGCCATAGCTGCGGTCATTTGCGACAAGGTTCTGCCGAACCGTGTACTTGCCGAACCGGGTCTGGCGCAGGTTCACGCTGACATCGTTCCAGGTCCAGGCGGCGCTGAGCGCGATCTTGTCCTTGGGGATCGCCGTGGTCAGGTTGCCCTGGCTGAGGCGGTCGAGCAGCACAAACGTTGGGCCCAGCGCGCTGATCTGCGGTGGATTGGCGATGATCTTGCGGATCTCGGTTTCATTGTGATTATAGCCCGCCGAGGCGCGCAGATTGCCCCAGTCGCCCAGATCCTTCTTCCACGTCGCCACGATATCGATCCCGTCCGTGCGGGTCTCGATGGCGTTGGTGTAGTACTGGCCGCTCAGCGAGCCGGGCAGACCGTTGGCCACGAGAATGGCGGAGACGGCCGCGCCGGTGAGCGTGCTGGTGATGGCGATGCGGTCGTCGATATCGATCCGGTAGGCGTCCACCGTGATCGCCAGATCCGGCATCGGCTCCAGGGTGAACCCGAGGCTGAAGTTGGTGGATTCCTCGGGCGTCAGCGGCTGGGCCCCCAACGCGCGCGCCTCTCGCGATCCGACCGGCAGCGTCTTGATCTGCAGCAGGTCAAGCACCCCGCTGACCAGCCGGAACTGGCTGGACGAGGCCGCATAGTTCTGTTGCGCAAGACCCGGCGCCCGGAAGCCCGTCGAGACCGCGCCGCGCACGGCCAGCCAGTCGGTCAGCTCGAAGCGACCGTTGACCTTACCCACCAGGGTATCGCCGGACGCGTCGCTGTAGTCCTCGTAGCGGACCGCCGCGCCCAGGAAGAGCCGCTCGGTAGGCGACCAGCCCAGTTCGCCATAGGCCGCGTAGTTGTTCCGCGACGACGAACTGGCGTCTGTGGGCTGGAAGCCTGGCGTGGCCTGGGCACCGGTGGCGGGACGCTGGCCTG
This sequence comes from Alphaproteobacteria bacterium, assembly GCA_031379795.1. Classification (GTDB taxonomy): domain Bacteria; phylum Pseudomonadota; class Alphaproteobacteria; order Caulobacterales; family Caulobacteraceae; genus Phenylobacterium. The sequence continues at coordinate 10,479 of JANNFM010000099.1, read as the reverse complement.
CGAAGGGTTGGCCGGCGGGGATCACGTAAAGGCCGGCCTGATAGCTGGTCAACTCGCCGGCCTCGACCTTGTAGGTCTCGCGTCGATGCTGCGCGCCCACTGACACCTGCAGATTGCCGGCGCCCTCCAGCTCGAAGGCCCGCGTGAGATCGAGTGAATTCACCCACTCCGTCGAGCGCAATGCGCCCACATAGAAGTTGGTGGGGCTTGCCGGACCCAGGCTGGCGTTGATCGAGTTGGAGGTGTTTTCGGTCGCCCGGTTGTAGCCGATTGTCGAAGAGACATCCCAATCCCAGCCGCTCAGGGTGCCGCGCGCGCCGGCGGCAAACTCGTAGTCACGTTCGCGGATCACCAGGTTCGGACGGAAGCCCTCCGGATAGATCTGTGGCAGGCTGTTGACGCTGTTCGGCGCGCGGAAGGTAAAGGGCAGGTCCGATACCCGGCGGCTCACGGTTCCAAAGGAATAGAGTTCCGTCTCATCGCTCAGCGCATAGGTGATATTGTAGCCCGCGTTGGTCCCGATCTGCGGCAGGACCCCGGAATTGCGCGTCACCAGGCGGTCGACGGTCAGTTCGCGCGGATCTGGCAGGCCGGAGGGGATCAGCCGCGGATAGATCTGCACCGTGGAAGCCACCGGGATCGCCCGGTTCGAAAGCATCTGGCTCTTGTGGCTGGCGAAGACATTCAGGTGGCCCTTGTCGCCCAGGTCCCAACCATAGGCACCGTTCAACTGCCAGAGCTCACCGTCGCTGCGGTCGAAGTTTTGCCCCCAGCTGGTGCCGATGTAGCCACCGTCACCCTCTTTCAGGATGATGTTGATCACCCCGGCGATGGCGTCCGAGCCGTACTGGGCGGCGGCCCCGTCGCGCAGCACCTCAATGCGTCCGATGGCCGAGGTCGGGATCAGATCCAGGTCAGCCGGAACCGAGCCGTTGTAGAGTGACGACACCGAATTGATCAGCGAGGTCTTGTGCCGCCGCTTGCCGTTGACCAGCACCAGGGTCTGATCCGGATTGAGGCCACGCAGGCCGCCGGTGGCGATCACCGTCGAGATCCCGCCGCCGGCGCGCGCCGGCAGATTGAACGATGGCACCAGGGTCTGCAGCGACGCGAAGGCGCCGGCGCGACCGGTCTTCTCCAGTTCAGCGCCGTTCAGCACGTCGATGGGCGTCGGGCTGTCGATGACCGTGCGCGGGGCGCCCCGCGTGCCGGTGACCACCAGTTCCTGAACGTCGGTTGGCTCTGCGGCCCCAGCCGACGTCGCGGCCACCAGCGCCGCCCCCAGCGCGACTGTCCGCGCATACCCTTGAAACGACTTGCCCATAGTGTCCTCCGTTCGCCCTCGTACAGGCAATTCAAACCTACGCTGTCACAATCCTGTCCGAATACCGGGACGGACACATTTCAGAAATACTGGGAAGGCGTACAGGCCATGGGCACGCTCGGTACCGGAATGCGCATATTTCGTCCGGCCAGGACGCCGCAGTCGCCTCGGACCCGAAGGCCATGCTAGGGCGATAGCATGCATTTTTCCCGCTTCAGTCCTGCCCGCTTCGCGCACCTGCCGACCCCGTTCGAGCCGTTGCCCGGCCTTACCGAGTATCTGACCCGCGACGACGGCGGCGGGCCCGCGCTGTGGATCAAACGCGACGACTGCACCGGCCTGGCTGGCGGCGGCAACAAAACCCGCAAGCTGGAATTTCTGCTGGGCGACGCCCTGGCCCATGACGCCGACACCCTGGTCACCCAGGGCGCGGTCCAGTCAAACCACGTGCGCCAGACCGCCGCCGCGGCCGCGCGCTTTGGCCTGAAGTGCGAGATCATCCTGGAGGCGCGCACCGGCTCCAACGCCGTCGACTACAACCGCTCGGGCAATGTGCTGCTCGACGAACTGCTGGGCGCCCGGATCCGCACGGTGGCGGGCGGAACTGACATGACCGCGCAGCTGGCCCTCGTCGCCGCCGAGGTCACCGCCGCGGGCGGCCGCCCCTACATCATCCCCGGCGGCGGTTCGAACGCCATCGGCGCCCTGGGATATGCCGAATGTGCGCTGGAGTTGGTGGGCCAGGCCAATGCGGCAGGCCTGGAAATTGACCGGATCGTCACCGCGACCGGCAGCGCAGGCACCCATGCCGGACTGGTGGCCGGTCTGGCCGTCATGGGCGCGGACATCCCGGTTCTGGGCATCGGCGTGCGCGCGCCAAAGGAGACCCAGGAGGCCAACGTCTTCCGGCTGGCCCAGGAGACTGCGGCCCTGCTGGGTCATCCCGACCGCGTAACCCGCGAGATGGTGATCGCCGACTGCGACTATGTGGGCGCCGGCTATGGCTTGATCGATGCGGCAGTGATCGATGCGCTCAAGACCATTGCCCGATCCGACGCGATCCTGCTGGACCCGGTCTATACCGGCAAGGCGATGAAGGGCCTGATCGCGCTGGCCAAGGCCGGGGCCTTTGACGGTGAGACCGTGGTGTTCCTGCACACCGGCGGCGCGCAGGGCCTGTTTGGCTATCAGTCCGAGCTGGAGGGCCAACTTTGAGCAAGCTGGTGATGGGCGTTCTGGGCGGTATGGGCCCGGCGGCGACCCTGGAATTCCTGACCCGGGTCCAGGCCTATACGCCCGCCGAGAAGGATCAGGACCACATCCGGGTGATCGCGGACATCAACCCCCAGGCCCCCGACCGCAATGTGCCGGGTTCCGGCGCTGGGGCCGTGCTGGCCGAAATGGCCGGCGCGTTGCAGGGCGCTGGCGCCGAAGTGCTGGCCATGCCCTGTAACACCGCACACGCCCACGCGGACCTGATCCAGCGGGCGTCAGGCCTGCCTCTGATCGACATGATCGGCCTGGGCGCCGAGGCGGCGCGACGCAGCGGCGCCATGCGCGCAGGCGTCTTGGCCACCAGGGGCGGCCTGAAGCTTTATCGCGAATACCTCGCTGCCCGCGCCATGGGTCTGGTCACCTTGCCGCCGGACAGCCAGGAGGCCTTCATGCAGACCATCTACCGCATCAAGGCCGGCGACCGGAGCGAGGAGGTCCGGCTGGAGATGCAGGGCTACGCCGCCGAACTCCAGGGGCTGGGCGCCGAGGTGCTGATCGCCGGTTGCACCGAGGCCCCGCTGGTGCTGGCCAAGGGCGAAACCCGCCTGGAACTCATCGACCCCGGCGACCTGCTGGCCCGCCGCGCCGTCGGCGTCTGCCTCGGCTGGGAACCGTTGCCAGCGAGGCCCTGACCCCACCTTGATGGAGAGGGAAAGGCCTACAACCGTCCCGCTCCAAACGTATCACACGCGTCCGGGTCCCCGGACTGGGAGCCTTTGCGGAACCAGCGCATGCGCTGCTCCGAGCTGCCGTGGGTGAATGCGTCCGGCACAACCCGGCCCTGGGCCTTACGCTGCAGGGTGTCGTCGCCCACGGCAGAGGCAGCCCGCAGGCCGTCCTCGATGTCGGAGGGATTGAGGCTGACCTTGCCGCCGGAGACCTCCGCCGCCCGAGCAGCCCACACACCCGCGTAACAGTCCGCCTGGAGCTCAAGGCGCACTGACCCGCTGTCGGCGCCCTTGGCCCCCATCCGCTGCGCCTTGTCGTTGGCCCCGGTCAGGTTCTGGACGTGGTGGCCGATTTCGTGGGCGATTACGTAGGCCCGCGCCGCCTCGCCGCCGGCCCCGTATTTGGTCTCCAGCTCCTGCCAGAACGACAGGTCCAGATAGACCTTGCGGTCTGCCGGGCAATAGAACGGGCCCATCGCCGACTGTCCCGTGCCGCAGCCGGTGCTGGTGGCCTGATCGTACAGCACGATGGCGTCCGGTCGCCGATAGGTCTGGCCCGCGTCGCGAAATACCGTCGTCCAGACATCGTCCACACTGGTGGACACCACATCGACGAAACGCCCGGCTTCGTCCTCGGGCGTTCCGCGCACGCCTTCCTGTTGCGAGACCTGTCCGGCGCCGCCCCCGACCGCGCTGAGGGTGGTCGACGGATCGACTCCAAAGACGAAATAGCCGATCAGCGCCAGCACCACGCCGCCCACACCAATCCCGCCGACGCCTGCCGAACCCAAACCGCGCCGGTCTTCTACGCCGCCGCCGTCACGCCCATCCTGCCAACGCATACCCGGGAAACTCCGACGGCCGGGCTAGATCAGCGACGCTCGACGGTGAAACGCGCCAGTTCCTTCTTGGGTTGCTCCCAGTCCGGCTTCAGCTCGATGGCCTTCTGATAGTCGAGATAGGCGGCCTTGACATTGTCCAGACCTTCGTAGGCCAGCGCCCGGTTGTAGTAGGCCTTTTCGAGTTCATCGACGCCCAGCTCGATGGCCTTGTTGAGATCGGTCAGCCCTTCGGCAAATCGGCGGGCACCCACCGACGAGGCGCCCCGGTTGATATAGGCCTCGCCCAGGTCGGGCTTGGCCTGGATAGCCCGGTTGAAGTCGAACTCGGCCGAGGCGAATTCCTTGCGCCGCAGCTTCAGCACGCCCCGGTTCACATAGGTGCCAGCCCGGTCGCGCAGGCTCAGCAACTCACTGTCCAGCGCCATCGTGCAGACGGCCTCGTACTTGAACTCGGTGGCGCCGCTCAGCGCGGCCTTGGAACATTCCTGCGCCATGCCGCCGCCGATGACGGTGACGGCGGCCTGGGACGCGGTGGCGGCGAATGCCAGTACGGCACTCAGCAGAAGTCGGGTCTTGATCATGATGTCGGCTCCGGAAATCGGACGCGGCGCGGATGGTCCGCGCGACCTACTGACACACAGAGTCCGCCCCCAGCGCGCCCGTGTCAATTATCTGCAAGATCAATTCAGGGCTGCGCGAAACCGTCGCAACTCGCGGTGCAGGATATAGACCCCGCTGCCGGCCACGATCACGGCGCCAACCAAGGTCAGGGGATGTGGCAACTCACCCCAGACCACCAGACCCAGTCCAGCAGCCCAGACCAGTTGGGTGTAGTCAAACGGGGCCACCACCCCGATGGGCGCGTTGCGCAACGCCTCGGTCAGCAATAGCTGGCCGATACCGCCCAGCAACCCTGCCAGAACCAGCATAGCCAGGGTCAGCGGGTCCGGTGTCACCCAGTGAAACGCCGACCCCACCATCCCCAGCACCACACCGGCCAGGGTAAAGTAGAAGACGATGGTCGGGCCGCGCTCGGTGTCGGCGATCTGGCGAATGGCGACCATGGCCCCTGCGGCGCCCAAGGCGCTGAGGATCCCCAGGGCCACGCCCGGTACGTTGAGTTCACCGGGGATCGGCCGCGCCATAATCAGCACGCCGATGAAGCCCATCACCACGGCGGCCCAGCGGTGGCGGCCCACGGCCTCGCCCAGCAGCAGGGCCGACAGCGCCGTCATGAACAGCGGCGAGGTGAACTGCAACGCCGTCGCTTCGGTCAGCGGCAGGTGCTGCACGGCGGAAAACCCGCAGACCATGCCGGTCAAGCCGACGATCGAGCGGGTCAGGTGCCCGAACGGTCGCCGGGTTTTAAGCACCTCGAACCCTGGCGTGCGCCAGATGTAGAGGCCCAGCGGTATGAAGGCGAAGAGGTTGCGGAACAGGATGATCTCGAAGACCGGGATACCCCGCGCGCCGGTCCACTTCACCAGCGCCGACAGACAGGCCAGGAACGCCATCGCCCCTACCCGCAGGGATATCCCCAGCAGGATGCGTTGCTTCGGGGCATGGCTGGCGGCGGGGGTGCTCACCGGGCGGCCTTACGTGGACCTGTGGCGGGCGTCCAGCGCCACCGGCCCCGGAGTGGCCTGCTACAGCCGCATGACCATAACCCCGGCGGCAATGCAGACCGCCGCCGCCCAGCGCCACGGTCCCGCCTGTTCCTTCAGCACAAGCACCCCGATCAGCATGGCGAACAGCACGCTGGTCTCGCGCAGCGCCGCGACCAGCGCCACCGGCGCCTGGGTGAAGGCCCACAGCGCGATCCAGTACGAACCCAGCGACAACGCGCCCGCCGGCAATCCCGTTCGCCACGCGCTCATCACCGCCATTGGCGCCCCGGGACCCCGGGTGGTCACCGCATAGGTCAGCATGCACAGGCCATCGCCCACGAACATCCACATGGCGAACGCTGTCGCCGAGCCCGCGATCCTGGCGCCCTGCCCATCCACCAGGGTGTAGCTGGCGACAAAGCAGGCGGTGCCCAGCGCATAGGCCAGCGCCTTGCCGGGCAACCGACCCAGCGCGCCGCCGCCGCGAAACGCCATCAGCGTTACACCGCCCGCCACCAGCACCACCGCCGCCCAGCCCTTGGCGTCCAGATGCTCGCCAAACAACAAGACACCCCCCAACGCCACGATCGGCGGCGCGGCACCGCGCGCCAACGGATAGACCTGCGTCAGGTCGCCGTGCTCATACGCCCGGATCAGGAACAGCTTGTAGCCTGTGTGCAGCAGGCTGGCCCCGGCCACCCATGGCCAAGCCGCCACAGCGGGCAAGGGCGTGAACGGCAGGATCGCCAGCGCCAGTCCGCTCTGGGTCATCGATAGCAGCAGGATCGAGGAAAACCGGTCGCCACCCATGCGCACCACCGCATTCCACGCCGCATGCATCACGGCGGCGGCCAGCACAGCGATAAAGACAATCGGCTCCACGGCGGTCCCCCGGGGCCCATCACCGACCGATGGCAGGATTCGTCAAGGTCTCTGGCCTTTACGCGGCCGCGTCGCTCGGGCTCATATGTTGCGCTCAACGCCGTCCGGGAGACATCTATGCCCAGCCCTATCCTCCAGCCCGTCGTGGCTCTTGTCCTCTGGTCGCTGGTGATGTGGGTCTGGCTCTACGCCACGCGCATTCCGGCCATGCAGAAGGCCAAGGTCCCGCTCGATCCCAACCTGACGTCCGCCGACCTCAATGCTGCGATCCCGGCTCATGTCCGCTGGAAGGCCGACAACTACAATCACCTTATGGAGCAACCGACGATCTTCTACGCCACCGCGCTGGCGATCGCAGTGGCCGGTCAGGGAGATGGGCTGAATGCGCTTTTGGCCTGGGGGTACGTTGGTCTTCGTGTGGCTCACAGTCTGGTGCAGGCGACCGTTAACGTCATCATGTTGCGCTGGGCGTTGTTCATGGCCGCGTCGCTGGTGCTGGTGGTTCTGGCGATCCGCGCCGCCCAGGGGGTGCTCTGATGGCTCGCCGACTGATCGACCTGTCCATCCCGATCTGCAACGACGTGGTCACCGATCCTGAGTCCATGCGCCCCAAGGTGACCTACTCTGTTCACGCCGACACTGTGCCGCAGATGGCGGCTTCGTTCCCGGGCCTGACCGCAGATGACATGCCGGACGGCGAAGGCTGGGCGGTGGAACGGGTGACACTGTCCACCCACAATGGCACCCATATGGACGCCCCCTGGCACTTTCACTCCACCACCGACCAGGCCACTACGACACGCGCCGCGCCCAGCATCGACGAGGGGCCGCTGGAGTATTTCCTCCAGCCCGGCGTCAAGCTGGATTTCCGCCACTTCCCCGACGGCTATGTGGCCACCGCCGCTGACGTCGAGGCCGAACTCGCCCGCATCGGCCACACGCTTCAGCCGCTGGACATCGTGCTGGTCAACACCGCCGCCGGGGCCGCCTATGGTGCCGATGACTTCATCCACAAGGGCTGCGGCATGGGCGAGGAGGCCACCCTCTACCTCACCGAGCGCGGCGTGAAGGTGGTGGGCACCGACGCCTGGTCCTGGGACGCCCCCTTCAGCCACACCGCCAAACGCTGGGCCGAGACCCGCGACCCGAAGATCATCTGGGAAGGCCACAAGGCCGGTCGCTTCCGCGAATACTACCAGATCGAAAAGCTCACCAACCTGGAAGCCCTGCCCGACACCGGGTTCACGCTCTCCTGCTTCCCGGTGAAGATTGCCAACGCATCGGCAGGCTGGATCCGCGCGGTGGCGATTGTGGAGTGACGCAGCGTCGCTTCAGTCCACCTCCGTCCACTGAAACACATCCTCCAGCGCCGCCCCGAACACCCTCGAGATACGGAATGCTGCCTCCAGCGACGGTGAGTATTTCCCGGCCTCGATCGCCGCCACGGTCTGACGCGTCATGCCGATCCGTTCGGCCAGTTCGCTCTGGGTCATTTCGCCGTGCTCAAAGCGCAGGCGCCGGATCTGGTTGGCGATGGGCGGTCCCGCCATGACTCAGACGCCGCGCCGGAACATGACGATCTGCGCGGCTGACACCACCAGCGTCGCCACCACCACATCCAGCAGGGCAAAATTCAGGAGGTCGATCTTCGTGCCCTCCATATGGCCCGGGATCGCCAGCGCCAGCACCCCGGCCATCAGCACATAGTACCCCAGCCCCCGCGCGCGCATCTGGATCAGTTGCTCGCGCTCATCCCGGACGGCCCGTGCAGCCTTGGGCGCAAACCGCGCCGCCACCGCGTGCAGTCCGATTTGCAACGCGACCAGAGCGCTGACGCACAGCAGCAGCAGATGCAGCGTGGCAAAGCTGGGCGCGCGAACCTGACCCGTAGCCAACGACCCGAAATAGACCCCGAAACAGGCGAGCACACTGGTCAGGGTGATCCAGGCCGACATCTCGCGAAAGGACATGATGGGCTCCCACTTTGAAGATCAGGTTTGACATAGTGTAAAATATCTTTTACATGATGTTCAGGATTATTGACTTCCAATAGCGACCGCTACCCGCAACCGCAAGCCATCCGACCCGAAGCGGGTCCTCTTCAGGAGACACATGTGACGCCATTGACGTGGACCTGCGGCTTCTTCGTCGTACTCGCGGTCGGGCTCACCGCGTGCGACGGCCACCTGCCGATGCACGGTCACGGCCGGACACACGCCCCACCCGGCAAGGCCTCGATCAACCTCCAGGGCAATGACACCGCCGCGTTCATGGCGAACCCGAACATCCGCGCCTTCTATGATCTCAGCGTGAAGGCGCTCGCGAACGGACCGGACAAGGTGAACTTCCCGCTCTATCGGGAACAGTCCTACGTCCTGTTCCGGGCGATGGGCGTCTCGATGGGCGTCGGCGCCGCCGGCATGCAGGACCACCTGAAGGATATCCCGGGCCAAGTCGTCCAGATCGTCCGCGAAGACCCGACGGTGCTGAAAGACTTTGAGGCCTTCAAAGTCGCCCTGATCGGACCCGAATAGCTGGGCGAACGGCGATCCGCACACTCAATGTGACAGCGCGCTCTCAGCCTCTTCCGGGTGGGCCCAGTCGCTGTTGATGAGGCGCCGCAGTTGATCCCGCTCGCCCTTCAGCGTGATCAGGGTGGCGGCGTCCTGATCGCGGGCCAGGTCCTGGGCCGCGCCCTCGACGGCGCGCTCAAGGCTTTCCAGTTGCATCAACAGGTCGAAGGCCTGGCGCCAGAGGTCGCGGGCGCGTTCGCCGGTCTCGGCCAGGAACGGCGCACTCAGGCCGGCGCGGCTGGCGTCGCGCTCCAGCTTGACGAAATCCTCGGGCACGAAGCCGCGCGTGTGCAGGTGGCGCAGCGCCGCCTCGGCTTCCAGGCTGTTGGCCTCATAGCGCAGGCTGACCAGTTCCTGGGCCAGGCGATCCAGTTGTTCGTCGCCGAAGCCGTGGGAGCCGACGCGTTCTATGGACGCGTCGATCACGGCTGGGTCCCGCACAGCCGCCATGGCCAGCGCAGCTGCCAGGGCGCGCGGTGCCTTTCGCAGGCGGTCGGTCGCGTCCTTGATCTGGGACGACGCCCCAAGCGCTGCCGCCGCAGCCTTACGGCGGGTCTCCCAGTTCCCGCCGCCAAAGTCCCGACGCCCACCGCCGCCCGCCAGGCCCACGGCGCCAGCCTGATAAACCGGCTGCCGGGTCGGCCACAGCGCCTCGTAGCGGGCCAGCAGGTCCTCGCGATAGGCCGAGGCCAGGTCCCCGTCGGCGATGGTGGCGGCCACCTTGCGCAGGCGCACCTTCAGCGCGGTCTTGCGCTCGGGCGTGTCCAGCGGATCGTCACCGCGATGGAAGTTGAACAGCGCCTCGGCAAACGGCGTGGTGTTCGCCAGCTGGGCCTTCAGCACCAGGGCACCCTGCTCGCGCAGCACCTCGTCCGGGTCCTTGCCGCCCTCGATAAAGACGAACTTGAACGTCCGCCCGGGCTTCAGCAGCGGCAGGGCGCGCTCCAGCAGCCGGTTTGCGGCGGCTTTTCCGGCACGGTCGCCGTCGAGACAGACGGTGGGTTCTGGATGGTGGCGCCACAGCACATCCATCTGTTCCTCGCCCAGCGCCGTGCCCATGGCCGCGACGCCCGCGATCCCCGCCCGCTGGCAGGCGATCACGTCCATATAGCCCTCGACCACAACCAACGGCGTGTCCTCGCCCGTGGGCGCGGCGGCCAGGATCTTGCGCGCCTCGGACAGGCCATAGAGTTGGTGGCCCTTGTGGAAGACCGGAGTCTCGGGGCCGTTCAGGTATTTGGCGCGGGCCTGGGGGTCCATCGCCCGGCCACCAAACGACACCACGCGACCCCGCGCATCCTGGATCGG
>JANNFM010000091.1:0-1795 GCA_031379795.1 Alphaproteobacteria bacterium | reverse complement strand
TGGAATAATCGCCGCGCGACCCCTCATCCGAGCCGCTCGCGCGGCCCACCTTCTCCCACAAGGGGCGAAGGAAAAGTACAGCCATATTCGACGTTGTGTGAATGCCGTAGCCCCCGATGGAGGGGGAGACGTGCACCTGCGGCGACCAGACCCTACGTCGACTCACTTCCGTGCATCCGGTAGCCCGACGGGTGAAGAGAAGCACTCCTGCGGTTACCAGACTCCCGCCCGGCTTACTTTCGCACACCCCTTCCCCGAAATCGGGGAAGGCAAGTGGGCCATTCAGGTCAGATCCAGCCGATAGACCTTGGTCGCCGTGCCGGAGAACAACGCGGTTTTCTCCGCCGCTGATGCCCCCTTGGCGATGTGCTTGAAGGCGTTCCAGAGGGTGGCGTAGCTGCAGCTGCCCATGTCGACCGGGAAGTTGCTTTCGAACATGCAGCGATCCGGCCCGAACGCCTCGATGCAGGTTTCGATGTAGGGGCCCCATTCGCGGGCCAGCTGTTCCGACGGCGCGCGGGGCTCCGCCAGGAACGAGGGGAAGTTGCAGAAGGCCATGGCCAGGCCACCCAGCTTGACCACCACCTTGGGCGATTTGGCCAGTTCGCGGAGGTTGGCGCGCCAGATGTCGAAGCGTTCCGGCAGCTTGCCGGTATAGCTGCCGCGACCCAGCGGCGTGCCGACGTGGTCCAGCACCAGGGTGGTGTCGGGGAACGCGCGGGCCAGGTCGATGACGTCGGGCAGTTGCGGTTCCAGCAGCCAGGCGTCGAATGAGAGCCCCATCTCGCCCAGGTGTTTGAACCCCTTGCGGAAGGTGGCGTCGCGGTAGAGCCCGGCCTCGACCCGGTTCAGCGGCCCCAGCACATCCTTGTCGGCGTCGAAGGAGGCGGAGTTGCGGATGCCCTTGAAGCGGCCACCGCCAGCGCGGATGTGGGCCTCCAGCACGGGCTTCACCGCATCGCCCAGCAGCAGGTCAGCCTTGCTGACGATCCCGGCGCAGGCGCGGAAGGCGCCGTACATGCCACTGGCGCTCATGGCGGCCACGCCATTGACGAACTCGGTCTCGCCGACCGGGCGCAGGTCGGGCGAGCCCGTGCCCTTGTAGTAGGCGCCGCACTCAACAAACACGGTGCCGATGATGTTGTGGCCGCTCTCGGTGTCGGCGCGCAGTTCGTCCAGCAGATAGCGCCGCGCCGGTTTGATCGCCGTCATGAACGGATGGACGTCGACCTCGGGCGTCGCATAGGTGCGATTGTCCCACAGGTGATGGTGCGGATCGATGATCGGTAGCTCGGGCTCAAGGATGGCTTCCGGCATGGCGTCGCTCCCGTTGGTTTGTTGGGGCACACGCTAAGGCCGCGGCGGACGGGGTCAACCGTGACGTCGCGGTGGGGCCGGGGTTGGGAAGATTCAGCCACGGAAAACACGGAAGACACGGAAAGGCGCCGGGGAGGCGCCGGGCATCATCCACGCACAGTTGTCATCCCGGTTTCGCGGCACGCGAAGACCGGGACCCATAAGTTCCGAGATTGGGATGTTGGTACAGCGTCGCCGCTGCGGCGCTATCCGGAAGCGCCAGCGTTTGTGGGTCCCGGTTTTCGCCTTTGGCGAAACCGGGATGACACGGCGGGGTGGGCTGGCACCGACGCGGGGGTTTAGCCGGAGCCGTGCCAGGCCGGCTCTGGAGGCTTGACGGCCGGGGCCGACAGGGCCGCTCGCGGGGCATGGCGCGAGCCAGGCGGTGGCGGGTCATAGCCCTTCCGGCGCGGGGGTGGCTCGGGCTCGGGTGGGGGCT
>JANNFM010000086.1:0-4111 GCA_031379795.1 Alphaproteobacteria bacterium | reverse complement strand
CGGGTCCCGCACTGACGCGGACAGAGACCGCTTTCTTCGCTCAAGTGCAGCCTTGGGGTTTCATTCTGTTCGGACGCAACGTCGAAGCGCCCGATCAGGTGCGGGACCTGGTCGGGGCTCTGCGCGCGGCGGTCGGTCGAGACCGCGCGCCGGTGCTGATCGATCAGGAGGGTGGACGGGTCCAGCGATTGGGCGCTCCCCACTGGCGTCGTTATCCATCCGGAAGGGCTTACGGCGCGCTGCCCGGCAACGACCCACTCTTCAAGCGAGAGATCGTCCGACTTGGCGCGCGTCTGCTGGCCCATGATCTGGCGGCGTTGGGCATTACCGTGAACTGCATGCCGGTGATCGATGTGCCGGATGCCGGATGCACCGAGGCGATCGGCGACCGGGCCTATGCCGACACGCCGGAAGAGGTCGCGGTTCTGGGTCGGGCCGCCTGCGAGGGCCTGATCGCGGGGGGTGTTCTGCCGGTCCTCAAACACATTCCCGGCCATGGCCGCGCCCGGGTCGACACGCACCATGAACTTCCTGTCGTCGACGCCAGCCTGGCTGACCTGTGCGAACGCGATTTCGCGCCGTTCAGAGCGCTCTCCGACATGCCAATGGCGATGACCGCCCACGTTGTCTATTCGGCGATTGATCCGCGACGTCCGGCGACCACGTCAAGGCAGGTTCTGACTTCGGTCGTCCGCGACACCATCGGCTTCGACGGCCTGATCCTAAGCGACGATATCTCGATGAAGGCGCTGAGCGGACCGCTTGACCGGCGGGCCAGACTGGCCCGGAAGGCCGGATGCGACCTGGTGCTCCACTGCAACGGCGACCTCGCCCAGATGCAAGCTGTGGTCGCGGGATCGGGCACCCTGAACGGCCGTGCCCGGAAACGGGCTGACGCAGCCCTCGGCCGGGTGGCGATGACGCCCGAGCCGTTCGACGCCGAGGCAGGCCGGGCTCGCTTCGATGCTGCGTTTGAGGGAAGGTGGGCGGCATGAAGCCCGGCTTCCAGCCCGCACTGGATTTCAACGCCGCTGCCTCCGCAGCCGAGGACGGCGAGGCGCTGATCATCGACGTCGATGGCTATGAAGGCCCGTTACACGTGCTGCTGGCGCTGGCCCGAAGCCAGAAGGTCGATCTGCTGCAGCTGTCGATCCTCAAGCTCGCGGACCAGTATCTGGCGTTCGTGCAGGATGCCCGTCGCGTGCAGTTCTCCCTTGCGGCGGACTATCTGGTGATGGCGGCCTGGCTGGCCTATCTGAAATCGCGCCTGCTGCTGCCCAAGGCCGAACAGCCTCGGCCCGAAGAAGCCCCTGCCGAAGAGATAGCCGCACGACTGGCGTTCCGTCTGGCCAAGCTGGAAGCCATGCGGGAAGCCGCCGAGCGCCTGCGCACCGGCCCGCAATTGCGCCGTGATGTGTTTGGACGCGGCGATCCCCAGGCGATCCGGATTATCCCGTCGGGGGCGTTTGAAGGCGATCTCTACGCCCTGATGTCGGCCTACATGGGACAGCGCACGAAGGAATCACAGCGTAGCTACAAACCCACGCCGCCGGTGGCTTACCCGCTTGAGGACGCCCGCGACCGCCTGCGTCGCTTGCTACCGGATATGGATCGGTGGACCGCGCTCGCGGGCGTTGCTCCGGTTGGAACGCCGACAGCAGGTCCGAGCCGGGCGTCCTACGTCGCGTCCACACTCTCGGCCAGCCTGGAACTGGTCAAGGAAGGTGAAATGGAGGCCCGCCAGCTGGAAGCGTTCACCGACATCTACCTGCGGGCCCGCAAATCTGAGGCGGCGGCATGATCGTCAGGCACCCCAGGCCCCCTACATGTTTCGTCATCCCGGCCGCAAGCCTGCGCATGCGGGCTGGAGAGCCGGGACCCAGAGGCCGACGCACGTTGCTCTGGGTCCCGGATCGGCCCTCCGGTCCGTCCGGGATGACGGTTTTTGAAGGGCCAGGCGCACTGGGCGATCGGATGTCACTCTTCGGGGGAGCATCTGTAGATGAGTGACCCCATCGAAACCGCTCGCGAGATCGAAGCGCTGCTGTTCGCCGCCGCAGGGCCCCTGACCGAGGCCGAGATCAGCAAACGCCTGCCGGAGGGCGCTGACGTCCCCGGCGCTCTGGCGGAGCTCGAAGCACGATACGCGGGCAGGGGGGTCATTCTGGCCCAGATCGCCAACGCCTGGCGCTTCCAGACGGCCGAGGACCTGGCCTGGCTGATGACGGAGGAACGCGAGGAGCCGCGCCGGCTGTCCAAGGCTGCCCAGGAGACGCTGGCCATCATCGCCTACCACCAACCGGTCACCCGCGCCGAGATCGAGGCCGTTCGCGGCGTCCAGGCCAGCCGTGGAACTCTGGACGTCCTGCTGGAACTCGGCCTTGTCCGCATGCGGGGTCGCCGCCGCTCGCCGGGCCGACCGGTGACCTACGGGACGACCGACGGCTTTCTGGAGCACTATGGCCTCGCGAACCTGGGCGACCTGCCTGGGATGGCCGAAATGAAGACGGCGGGCCTGCTTTCCCTCGACCTGCCGGCGGATTTCGCGGTGCCCGATCCGAATGCGCTGGCGCTGGATGAGGATCCTCTGGAGGCCGATGCGCCAGAGTTTCATGTCGATTTCATCAGCGAAGACGCCATCGCGACCGAAGTCTGATCGTGGCCGTTGGCGTGGCGACCGAGGACGGACTATATAGCGGCTCAATTGAACGCTCGGCGACAGCACGCTCGCCGATCAAGGAGACTTCAGCGCATGGGCGCCTTCAGCATCTGGCATATCGCGGGGCTGCTGATCATAGTCGCACTGCTTGTGTTTCCGATTGTTCGGATTTTACAGAAAGCGGGCTTCTCAGGGTGGTGGGCAGCTTTGTTGTTCATCCCTTGGGCTAATATCATTGGTCTTTGGGTGTTCGCGTCCATACGCTGGAAACATGAGCGACCCGAAGAACACTTCTGATTGACTTGCGCCGCCCTTGGCGTGGTTTCGTAGGGCGGGCTATAGGGCTTCGTAGGAAAGCGGGTGATCGGCGACAGCGCTGTTGCCCAAGGAGAGTTCAAGCGCATGGGCGTATTTGGTATCTGGCATATCGCGGCGATCGTGGTGGTTGCGCTTCTGCTCTTCGGCGGTCGCGGAAAGATCTCTGGCATCATGGGTGACACTGCCAAGGGGATTCGCGCCTTCCGCGATGGCCTGAAGGGCGAAGACACGCCGGACGAAGCCAAGACGATTTCCAAGGACGAAAAAGACAACGCCCGCGGCTGACGCCGGTCGTTCACCCCTGTACCGCGCCACCCGTCCCCGCGACGGTCTGCGCCAGACGTTTTAGGCCACAGTCATGCTTCCCGAAGTCGGCATGTCGGAACTCGTGGTCATCGCCATCGTGGCGCTGATCGTTGTAGGGCCGAAGGATCTGCCCGTTCTGCTGCGACGCTTCGGCCAGTTCATGGCCAAGCTGCGCGGTATGGCGTCCGAATTCCGGGCCAGTTTCGACGAGATGGCGCGCCAGACCGAGCTGGACGAGCTTCGCAAGGAAGTCGACGCCATGCGTCGGGGCCAGTTCGCCGACATCGCCCACCAGGACGAACTGATGCGCGCCTCGGTCGGCGAGATCGAGCAGAGCATGGCTGACGTCGGCGTGCAGCTGCATCCGCCGATGAGCTATCAGTACGACACCCCCGAGACGCCGCCGCTGGAAATCTCCGAGGTTCCCAAGCCGGCCCGCAAACCCCGCAAGAAGCCCGTTACGGCCGAAGCCACGGTCGTCGAAGCCGCCCCACAGCGGCGCAAGCGCACCGCCAAGACCGTCGAGGCCGGCTCGTGAGTATCGACCAGGACGACTCCGATATCGAGGCGTCACGCGCCCCTCTGATGGACCACCTGGTCGAGCTTCGGGGCCGGCTGATCGTCTGCGTTGTGTCGATCATTGTCGGCTTCGCCATCTGCTTTGGGTTCGCCGCGCCGATCTATCTGTTCCTGCTTCACCCTTTCCAGATGGCGGCTCAGATGTACGCCGACTCCAAGGGCGGGCACGCTTCGGGCCCCTTCGACCTCCTGTTCGTGTTGATCGGGATCAAAGAGGCGCCAGCCGCCACGGGTGATCTGCGGCTGATG
>JANNFM010000078.1:0-2196 GCA_031379795.1 Alphaproteobacteria bacterium | reverse complement strand
CCGCCCCAGCCTCATCTCCATCACCCGCACTCCGTATCCAATCCCACACAAAGGAATCAGACACCGAGCCCGCCTTCAAGCCAGATGTGTGAATGCCGTAGCCCCCGATGGGAGAGGAGAGGGGTGCGATGGACTCGGGTGGCTTGCATGGAGCCCACTGGATCCCGTGGACCTCAGGCGGAGCTGCGCCAGGTGAACGGGCCGGCTCGCGGCCCGGGTTTCGGCAGGATTGTGGGCGTCGGGCGGGCGAAACTGGCCGCGCCCAGGAGCTCGGATCGCCGGTTGCGCGGCGGCAGCGTCGAGGCCGGGCGTTTGGCACCGATGAGGGCCAATCCCGGATCGTCCGGCACCAGCACGCCGGCCTTTACCAGCAGGGGGTCGGCGGCGAGATCCTGGCGCAGGCGCGCCATGGTCGTCTCGACGACTTCGTGAATTACATCTGCGTCGAGGTCTTCCGTCTCAAGCAGTTCGTCCAGCACATCCAGCACTTCGTCGGAATCGGACCGCTCATACTCGTTCCAGCCGACCTGCTCGCTGGCCGGGCGGGGTGGTTTCGCGGCCGACGTCGGGGTGGGCGAGGGCGAGGCGGTCTTGACGGCGGCGGCCTCCCGCTGCGCCGCCTGCGCCAGCCGGAACTCCAGCGCCATCGTCTGGCGCACCGCCCGCGAGACGCGATGGTAAGCCAGGCCGATCTGGGCCTGCACCTGAATATCCTCGATCCGCAACATGGCCTCGCCCAGACGGCGCACCATGACCATGCCGACCTCGGCCAGCTCCGCCAGGACGCGGCTGTGCCGCTCGCGCATGTCGTTTTCGATCAACATGAACAAAAGAAGAACACAACTTCGAACCGGCGTCAAGCGCGCGTTGCGGGGCGACCCGCCATTCCGCATCTGCCTGAGTCTTGCAGCGCTGAAATCGGGTAGGCAGGCCTCACCCAGCGTGCACAACTCTCGGGAGTGTGTTCGAGCGTGCGGTCGCACGGGACATGCGGCCTTCGCGTGGGGACTTGACGGCGATGTGGAAAATTTCCAGGGCGGCCCTGAACCGGGCGCAACGGTTTGTGGCCGAGCATGCCCGGCCTGTGGACCAGGCCTTGCTCGAGTTCCAACTGGCCGACGAGTCCGTCGCCGGGGCCGCCTTCCAGGCGGTGGTGCGTGCGATCGAAGGCTATCAGAACCCCGACGGCGGCTTTGGCCACGGCATAGAGCCTGACGTGCGTACGCCCACGTCCCTGGCGATCTCCACGAGCGTCGGACTGCAGCATCTCCGTGAAATCGGCGCCACGAGCCGCCTCCCGGTCGTCCGCAAGGCCATGGCCTATCTCGTGCAGACCGTCGACCGAGAGCGGTGGGTCTGGCCGGTGATCGATCAGACGGTCGACGCGGGGCCGCACGCCCCCTGGTGGAACCTCGCGCGGCTGGACGCCCGCTTCGACGGCTTCGTCTTCAATCCGACGGCCGAGTTGCTGGGATATCTCTATGATTATCCGGACCTCGCGCCTGCGGAGGTGAGGGTCGGGGTCGAGCGCGTCGTCCTTGAGGCGCTGAAAGCGCGGCAGACGGCGGGAGATGCCTACGACTTGGCTTGCTGCGTCCGTCTCCTTCGCAGTCGAGGGCTGCCGGCCGCGGTGCGGGACGTGCTGGAGTCGCGGATCCTGGAGTCGCTCAAGGCCGCCGAGCTGGCTGATCTGCACCTGAATTTCCTGCAACTGACGCCAACCCCCCAGGCGTTCGGCTACGCGGTCGCCCGGGCCGGGATCGAGCGGCAGATCGAGCGGCTCATCGCAACGCAGGTGCCTGACGGCAGCTGGCGTCCATTCTGGAGCTGGGCCGAAGTCGACGCCGCCGCCTGGCAGGTAGCTGAGTTGGAATGGGCCGGCGTGCTCACGCGCAACGCAGTGGTGCAGCTCGTGCGGCACGGCGCGGTCGAAGAGACGTATGGACAGAGGGCATAGGTAAGTTGCCCCCGGGACTCACGCGAAAAAGATCGGCTCGGGGCGGTTGCCCGCCTCAAGTCACCTGATCGGGGACGTTACAGGCGCGCTGTAACGTCCGGCGCAACGGTACAGTACGTGCCTCGCAACATGACATGATCTACCTGGCCAGAGAATGTGCCGTGAGAGGCACCCGTGTGAGGGGACCAGTCTTGAAGACGCGTGTTTATGCAGCAGGTCTGCGGCTGATGTTGCTGGGA
>JANNFM010000070.1:0-6116 GCA_031379795.1 Alphaproteobacteria bacterium | reverse complement strand
CGGCTGAGCGCCCGCGAGGATCTCCAGATTGTCTATGTCCTGCATCCCAACCCCGATGCTCAGGATCCTGTGCGTCAGACCCTGGACGGTCATGCCCATATCCACCTGGCACCGCCGCAGGACTATCTGGCGTTCATCCGGCTGATGCAGCGTTGCGATCTGATCCTGACCGACTCCGGTGGCGTCCAGGAAGAAGCCCCTGCACTCGGCAAGCCTGTCATCGTGACCCGAGAGGTGACCGAACGCCAGGAAGCCGCTGCAGCTGGCGCAGCCATATTGGTCGGCGTTGATCCCGACCTGATCTTCAGCGCCGTTTCAAACCTTCTGGACGATCCTGTCGCATATCGCCGACAAGCTGCGGCTCGTCAGCTGTTCGGAGACGGTGCCGCGTCAGCCAGGATTGTCCGCACGCTGGTGGGCCAGGCCGTTGAGTCCTGGCGGCCGTCCGAGGGTCCCCGACTTGTCTCAACCACCGACGCGGCCCCGACAATGCGTCGGCGCGCCTGATCTTGGGATAGGGCGCAAGGCAGTGTACCGGGCCAGTGGATGACCGACCAGTACATCCAGATACTTCAGGTCTCGATGGTCGTGGTCGGCGTCCTGATCACGCTCTTTTCCATCGACGACCTGCTGGTGGATGGCTGGTACTGGTCGCGTGAAATCTACCGCGGCCTGGTCATCCGACCGAAGTACAAACCCCTGCCGGAAAGCGCGCTGCATGAGCGCGCCCAGCAGCCGTTGGCGATCATGATCCCGGCCTGGGAAGAAGATGCCGTCATCGGCGTGATGATCGAGAACACGGTCAAGGTGCTCGACTACGACAACTACAAGATATTCGTCGGCACCTACCCCAACGACGCAGCGACCATCGCCGAGGTGGAGCGGGCCAAACGGCGGCACAAGCGCGTCGTGCGCGTACAGACATCCTATCAAGGCCCAACGTCGAAGGCTGATTGTCTGAACCACATCCTGGCCGCCATTCGGCAGGAGGAGCTAGCCACCGGACAGGAGTACGCCGGGGTGGTCATGCACGACTGTGAAGATGTGCTGCATCCCCTTGAGCTGAAATTCTTCAACTATCTGCTGCCGCGCAAAGACATGATCCAGCTGCCGGTGGTCGCGCTGGAACGCGGCTTGAGCGAACTGATCGCCGGCACCTATATGGACGAATTCGCCGAGTGGCACGCCAAGGATCTGGTGGTTCGCGAGTCGTTCGCCGGAACCGTGCCTTCCGCCGGGGTCGGCACCTGCTTCTCGCATCGCGCGGTCGTCGAACTCAGCAACGGCAAGGGCCAGCCCTTCAACACGAAGACGCTGACCGAGGATTATGACGTCGGCGAACGCCTGGCAGCCAAGGGGCTGAGGGCCATCATCGCGCGCTACGATGTGGACTATCGGGTACGGGGTCGCGCGGCCGGGGCCAATGGTGAGAGCCACGTGTCGGTGCGGATGCCACTGTGTGTCAGGGAGTATTTCCCCAACACCTTCCGCACAGCGCGGCGGCAGAAAGCCCGCTGGATGATCGGCATCACACTGCAGGGATGGGCTCAGCTGGGCTGGTCGAAATCATTCCGGACCAACTACTTTCTGGCGCGAGACCGCAAGGCGCTGCTGTCCGCCCCACTGGTGGTGGCGGCCTATTTCCTGCTTGCCAACTACACCGCCGCGCTGGCCGCGATCGGCTGGGAAGAGATGACCTACCCGATAGCCTGGCAGCCGGTCGTTGTCTGGGTGTTTGGCTTCAACACCCTGGCGCTGGTGCTTCGCATCGTCCAGCGCATGTACTTTGTGAACCGCATCTACGGTTGGCCTCAGGCCCTTGTCTCTGCGCCCCGCATGGTGGCCGGCACACTGGTCAGTTTTGCAGCGACCGTACGCGCGGTCCGCATCTATGCCGGCTATCTGGTCACCCACAAACCCATCGCATGGGACAAGACCAGCCATCAGTTTCCCAGCGCAGCGGTTCTGGATCACGAGCGCCGCCGCCTGGGCGAAATCCTCGCCACCTGGGAAGCCATCACTCCAAATCAGCTTGAGACCGCCCTCAACGAGCAGGACCGCACGAAACAATCCCTGGGCAAGATCATGATGGCCACCGGGTGGCTTGATGATGAGACGCTGGCCGAGGCGATTTCCACCCAGTCTGAGTTACCGCGCGCAACGGTGACAGCGGAAACCATGGCGGCCTACAGTGGCGGCGGCTCGGAGGCCCTGTGGATCCGGCTGCGAGCAGCGCCGATCGGAAGAGGCCCCGACGGCGGCCCGATCCTGGCGGTGGCGCGGCCCCTGAGCGCGGCGCAAAGGCAAGCCGTGAAGTCCGAAACCGGCTTCGCACCTTTTGAACGCATCGCCCGCGAGAGCGAGGTCACCGCCGCCCTGCGCGCCCTGCGCGGCGCCGCCTATGTGCCCCGGGAAGGCGCGCCGCCGTTGCTCGGCGACATCCTGGTACAACACGGTCAGGTCAGCGCTGACGCGGTAGAAGCTGCGCTCGACAGCTATCGACCGGATCGGGACGGGCGTATCGGCGAACACCTTGTGCGTCTGGGCGTCGTCAGCGCCGAGGCCATCGCTGCGGCGATTATCGAACAGAACCGGTTGGCGAGGGACATGCCATGAGGCGGCTGATCACCTCGGCGCTGCTGACCTTGATGGTCACGAGCGCCGCCACATCGATTTGCGCCCAGACTCCGGGCCTCAACCTCGCCAATGCGGGTTACACCGCCAGCGATCCGGCGAAGGCGGCGCTCGCTTTTCAGGCGGCGCTTGCGGCGGGCGGTCTCTCGGACGACCAGGCACGCGGGGTGCGACTATCGCTCTCCGACGCCCTTAGCCAGACGGGCGATGCACCAGGGCGTCTGGCCGCGCTGACCCCGCTGGCCGCGGAGATGAGCTACGCCGTGCAGTCGCGCCTGGCCTATGCTTTCGACGCCGCCAAACGGCCCACGGAGGCCGCGGTGGCCTATGGCGCTGCGGCTGGGGTCGCCCCAGCGCCCGAGGCCCGGATCGCCATGTTGCGAGGCCGCCTCTTCGCCCTGTCCAACCTTTCGCTGGGCGGCGAAACGCTGGCGACAGCGCGCCAACTTGCGCTTGAGCCGGGGCTCAGCCGCGACGACACGATCAATCTTGGCTACATCGCGGTCAGGTTCATGGACGACCGACTGGCACAGGGCTTCTTCGCCCGCGCCGACGCGTTTCAGCCGCTGGCTGGCGCCCTGGCCCTCGACGCCGCTTACAGCGCCCAACGTCTCGGCGATCAGGCGCTGGCCGTTCGCTACCTCAAGCGCTCCCTCGACGGACCTGAGTCCGGCGAAACGACCCGCCGGTATCAGGTGCGCCGCGAACTGGCTGACCTCAGCCGCCGGGCCGGGGCCTATGCCTCGCTCTTTTACGACGACACCGGCGCGCGAACGGGGCGTGTCCCCGGCGCCGGGTCGGGCAACCTTCAGGCCGGCACAGAGGCCTATATTCGCCCCCTCGGGTACAACAACGGACGACCGGTTGAGGTGTTTGTCCGGGCCTTTGAGACCCTTAACTCCCGCCGCGGCGATCCTACAGGTTCGGAAACCGTCCAGGGCTGGGTCGGTGCCCGCGTCAAGCCGCTCGCCAGCCAGAACCTGGTCCTCGAGGGCAGCAGGCTTGTATCCATCGGAAGTCGCGCGCTGGACGACTGGATGGTGCGGGGCGCCTGGTCGTCGACCTCCGGCCTCGATCTTCACGCGGATCGGAACGCGACCCGCATGCATCAGGTCTATGTCGATGTGGCCCATCTGACCGGGGCCAACGCGACCTTCGCCGTCGCCGACGCACGGATCGGGCGCAGCTATCAGCCCGGCGGGGGCCCCCTGATACTGGCTCCGTTTGTCGGCGCAACGCTGGCCTATGACAGCGGCCTCAGGCGCGAGGCGGCCCTCAGCGCCGGCCCTGGCGTCTGGGCTCGGCTTTGGACCCGGCAGGATCGCTACAGGGCGCCGCAGTCCTACATCGACCTGGCGCTGCAGTATCGGGTGCGCATGGCCGGCGACCGTCGCGCCGAGGGAATTTTCGGGATCTTCAGCCTCGCGTACTGAAGACCGTAAACAGAGTCGAAACCCTATCTAGTACGACTTTATTTATCAATAATTTCAATTAGATATCAAGTCTATTCGCGCACGATCCAGGCCTTCCCGGATCCGTGGCGTCATGCAACCGCAATTCAAATCCAGCCAGCTCCTGACCCTCGCCCCGGCCGCTGCCAGCCGGGCCGATGAGACGCATTCTGCCTTGATCGTGTCCCGGGAGGTCTTCCAGGGCAGCGTCCACTTTGAGGGCTCGGTCTGTACGCTCGAGCAGCTTCGGGTCGGGCCCGCCAACCCCTGGGAAACCGCCTGGCTGGTGTGGAACTACGGCGACAACGACCACTTTTACTACTTCGCGATGAAGCCCAACGGCTGGGAACTGGGCAAGCGCGATCCGGATTATGCGGGCGGCCAGCGCTTTCTGGCCACCAGCACCGACGTCACCTTCGAGGTCGGCAAGTGGAACCGCTTCACCATCAACCAGGACGGCGACCGGATCGTCATCTCGGTGGACGGCGTCGAGCTGGTCCGCTTCCAGGACCATGAGCGGCCCTATCTGAGCGGTCGGATCGGGCTCTATACCGAGGATGCCCGGGTGATGCTGGATGATGTACGCGGCTCCCTCAGCGACAACTTCGACATGGCCACCCCGGTGGCCCTGCACGACGGGGCCCGACTGGGCGACCTGTGGGACGTCGCCTTCCTGGGCTACGGCAGCGGCGGGGTGGTGGCCGGCACATCGCCGGATCTGGTGGCCGCGACCCAGGTTGCTGACCTGGTGCCCCCGACGACCCCGCCCCCGACCGCGCCGGTCGCACCGCCGATTGCCTTCGATCTCGGCGACTGGAACGGCGGCTGGATCCTGGCCTGACGCCTCAGGACTTAAAAAAACCGCACGCTCGCCTGTAAGGGGAAGGGTGTTGCGCGACCGGCAAAACCGCGTACGAAAAACCTGCGTTGCAATGGCCCCGCCTGCATCCGGCAAGCTGGGTGTTGCGTATATTTACTTAATGACCCCGCAGTAGCCTCGCTGATCAGAGGCCTCTGCGGAATGTGAATTGTTGTCATGCCAGCTGCAAGGCTGGCCGAAATCAGGTACTGAGGCGGCGTCACGTCGGGTGATGAGTTTGCCGCCAACGATACAGAACGGGCAGAGTTTTTTAAGATGAACAGTCGTCAGAAGCGTTCCATCGGCCAGCGGGTCGCAGCCTCGCTCGCAGCCGTGTCGATGCTGCTTGTCGCCGCCCCGGCGTCGGCGGCGGTGTATTTTGCGCGTTTCACCGGCGAGGTCGGCCCGGGCAGCGGTGCCAACATGACAAGAGACAACACAAACTATTTTGGTCTGGGCACAAATCTTCCGGACTCGAACTCAAATCTTGTGGGCTCGAGCTTTGTGGCCCAGTTCCGATACGACACCTCGCTTGGCCTGGCGACCACGAACGACTTCGTAGATATGCGGGTGGGCGGCCCGTTGGCGCAGTGCCCGGGGTGCCTCTTCGCCTCCCCTATCCTGTCAGCGTTCATAACCATCAATGGTAAGACGGATAGCTTCGACGTTAATGGGGCAGGTTGGGCCAATGTCATCACCAACGAATCGCAATGGCGGCAAACCTTCTTCGCTGTCGGATTCTACGAGTTCATCCCCCCCGACTTTTACGGTCGCAACGCGTTGCAGCTCTTCGTGCTGAACACGCCGGGAGATCCGGGCCAGTCTCCACGGCTCGGAGCCGAATACACGGGTGCCGACGTTGGCAACCTCGGTGCTCCCGATACCGAGGGATACGCTAGCGGCTTCGAGACAGGCGGCAAGAACTACTATCTCGCGCTCAACACCGGTCCCGGAAGCGTCACCTTGGGTTCCATCCCTGAGCCGACCACCTGGAGCCTGATGATCATCGGCTTTGGCGGTGCCGGAGCCATGCTGCGCAACCGCCGCCGGGTGCTGGTCCGGGCCTGACCCGAACTCTCCGGGCAACGAACCCGGTTGAACCATAATTTCCCTGTCATCCCGGCCGCAGGCGTGCGCCAGCATGCCGAAGAGCCGGGACCCAGAGCGGTGCG
>JANNFM010000025.1:0-11444 GCA_031379795.1 Alphaproteobacteria bacterium | reverse complement strand
CCACCGCCGCCGGGTCCACCACCGCCGCCACCGCCGCCACTGCCGAAGCCGCCACCACCGCCGCCGCCGCCAAATCCGCCATCGCCGCCGCCCGAACCACCGCCGGGAGGATCGAGGAATGTCGGACCGCCGCCGGGCCCTGAATCACCGCCGCCCTCGGGACCGCCACCGCCGCCACCGCCGCCAGTGCCAGAGTCGCCCAGTGTCGGGCCGCCCTCTGTCGGAGGGTCCGCAGGGGCCGGCGGATTCAGGTCTACAGGGCCAAGGGTCGTCAACGGCCCCGTATCCCCAGGACCCGAGTCAGGTCCCGCGCCGCCGCCGGCATCACCGCCGCCGCCCGCACCACCGTCCGTCTGTTCGTTTCCGCCGGGACCACTCACGAAGGGATTCAACCGACCGCCGTCCAGCGTCCCGTTGCCCTCCATGAACGTCGGCGACGCAACCGCCGCCGCCGCCATCATCATACCGGCGACCGTGCTTTTGCTGGCGATACGGCGACGCCAGCTGACGGCCTCGCAGATCTCGGGTTGCAACGCCGGGTGCCAGGGGGCCAGCGCGCAAATCTCGCCGTCCGGACCCATCAGGCGTCCCGGCCAGATCCAGCTCCAGAGCCAACTGTTTCGCCAGGCCCCCGCCAGGGTGTTGTCCAGACTCCGGGGCCATGCCCAGCCCATCAGCCAGGTCAAGCCGGCCCGACGCGCCGTCGCACCGTCGAATTCGCGTTGCAGCGGGCGCGGCCACATCCAGCCAACCAGGCCGTTCAGCCAGATCGCCCCGACTGGCCGGTGCTCGTGTTCAAGAGGTTCAGGCCACAGCCACGTCAGCGCGCTCGCCAACAGGGTCTGTTGCGCGCCCAGGCCTCGCGGGCCGTTCCGGATCACGTTCACGCTCATGGGAGTTTTGCTCCCAGATCGGCGAGATCCGGCCTATGCTTCATCCTGAAGGTCATTGGCCGTTCTGCGTTTGATAGACACCCCGGCGTCGCTTCTTGATGAGCGCTGCCGATACGGAGCATCGCAGAGAGCCGTCCCGAAACCGTTAATGACGCCGGCGGTTCGACCTTGAATTCGACTGAAGCCGAAGACACGGGTTCGCACGCCGCAACACAGCAGCGCGTCCAATCCATGTCAAAGACGAGAAGATTGCTCGTCGTCATCGGTGTTCCCTTTCCGCGAAATGTACGCAGGCCGTGGCCAGGGGGATGCAATTTGCGTGCAAATGGCGCGCCGGGGCGGACACCACCACGACCCCGCAATCGGCCGAATGGGGCGAAACCTGCCCCAATTTGGGACAATTCCGACGGTCCTTGCTGCGCGTGTCGGCGACCACGCGGATGACACGAGCCAGACTCCGCGCGATAAGCCAACATCGGCACGGGAGTTGGATCGAATGCGGCTGCTGGTCCTGGCGACTTTAGGATTCTCGCTGACATTCGGCGCACCGGTCGCCGCAAAGGACTGCGACCGACCATGCACGCTTCAGGTTGCTGAAGCCGTGTTGGCAGCATTGCAGTCTGGCCAGCCGGGAAAGCTTCTGCCACGTGGTCTGCGGTTGACCGAGAACGGTCGAGACATTCGCCTGGCCGATAGTCAGCTTGGCGCCTTCAAGACGGTGACCTGGTTGCATCGGTTCGCCGAGCCTTCGGGTGGCCTGGCGGGCTTCAATGGCGCAGCAGAGGCCTATGGCGGGCCTGCGGTCTTCGCCGTGCGCGTCAAGCTGAAGGGCGATCAGCCTGCCGAGGTTGAAACCCTGGTCGTCCGCCGCACCGAGGCGACGGTGTTCGCGCCGCAGTCCATGGCGGGAGCGCCTGAATGGGATCAAGTCATCCCGCCCGACCGTCGCCGATCCCGAGCTGACCTGATCGCGGCCGCCGACACCTGGCTCAGTCGCCTGACCTCGACCGACACCACCGGGGAAGCGTCCTCACCAGGCTGCGATCTGACGGAGAATGGAGCCCGATCCACGCCGGTGGCGCTATGCCGCAACGTTGCGGGCCTTGGCGGAGCGACCTTGGCCCGCGATCGGCGATGGCCACTGGTCGACGAGACGCGGGGTCTGGTGTGGGGGCTGGCGATGGCTGACCTTCCGAACGGCACCGCACCCATTGCGGGGCAACCGCCCGCGCAGTCGCAGAGGCGCGTGCCGCACAGTGCGCTGACTGCCGCCCTGTTCAGGATCGAGGCTGACGGCATTCTGGCGGTCGAGATGATCCTGCGCGACCTGCCACTGGGCGCAACGACCGGCTGGGCCCTGCCAAAACCGAAAAAGGGCCCTGCCCGGCCCCCTCTGCCGATCAACTGATCCGGTCACATCAGGAAAGCGGCCGGCCCCCCTGCCACGAAAGACCTTGCATTCTCATTGGTGTTATAGTTGACTATAACACCAATTCAGCACCGGGCCGATCCAGCAGGCCTCCGGGACGGAACATGGACTCAGAGTGGAATGACAGCCAACCGATCTACCGCCAGATCCACGACCGGATCGTCGCAATGATTCTCGACGGCCTGCTCAAGGAGGGCGACCCGTTGCCGTCAGTTCGCAACGTGGCCACCGAGGCGCGGGTCAATCCGCTGACTGTGCTGAAGGCCTATCAGCAGCTGGCCGACGAACAGCTGGTGGAAAAGCGGCGCGGCATCGGCATGTTCGTCAATGCTGGCGCCCGGGAGATGCTGTTGCACGGCGAGCGTCAAAGGTTCCTGACCGAACAATGGCCTGAAATTCACGCCACCATCCTGCGGCTTGGTCTGGCGTCAGACCTGCTGGGCGGGGCCCCGAAACGCAAGTCTGGGGAGGGCTGAGCCAATGACCTGCATAGACGCGCGCGGCCTGCGAAAGGCTTACAAGACCACCAAGGCGCTGGACGGCGTCGACCTCAAGGTCGAGACGGGCCGCATCGTGGGCCTGATCGGCCTCAACGGCGCGGGCAAGACGACTGCGATCAACGCGATCCTGGGGCTCACGGCGTTCCAGGGCGAACTCCAGGTGCTGGAGCATAATCCCTGGACGTCGCGCGATGCCCTCATGCGAGATGTCAGCTTCATCGCCGACGTGGCGATCCTGCCCCGGTGGCTTAGGGTCTCCCAGACGCTGGACTATGTGGAAGGCGTCCATCCTCGCTTCGATCGCGCCAAGGCTGAAGGTTTCCTGGCACGCACGACCATCCCGCGAAAAAGCCGGGTTCGCGAGCTCTCCAAGGGCATGGTCACCCAGCTGCATCTGGCATTGATCATGGCCATTGATGCGCGGCTGCTGGTGCTGGACGAGCCAACGCTGGGGCTGGACCTGCTCTATCGCAAGCAATTCTACGACAGCCTGCTGAACGACTATTTCGACGGAGATCGCACGATCCTGATCTCCACCCACCAGGTCGAGGAGATACAACACATCCTGACCGACGTCATCTTCCTGGACCAGGGCCGAGTCGTGCTGGACGCCAGTATGGAGGACCTCGAGGTCCGATTTCTGGAGCTCGTCGCCGCGCCGGATCAGGCCGCGAGCGCCCGCTCTCTGAGGCCGATCCATGAACGCCAGGCGTTCGGCCGCGCTCACATGCTGTTCGATGGCGTAGCCCGCGAGCGGCTGGCGTCTTTGGGCGATGTGCGCACGGCCAGCCTGGCAGATATCTTCGTCGCCATCATCGGCGGCCGCCAGCGGGAGCGCGCGGCATGAGTGAGACCCCCATCGATACCGGACAGAAGGTCCTGTCCCAGGGCCGCCTGCTCTACTGGTCGCTGAAGCGCGAACTGTGGGAGCATCGGGCTGTTTGCATCGCGCCGGCGGTGATCGCCGCTGTCGCGCTGTTCGGAACGGCGCTCAGCGTATTGTGGCTGCCGGCCGTTCTGCGCCGGATCGACGCCGGCGCCGCCAAGGCGACCTCAGACCTCATAAGTCCCTATGCCTTCATCGCGCTCAGCGTCCTGGTGACCGGCTTCATCGTGGCCTTGTTCTATGCTTCGGCCGCGCTTCACGCTGAGCGGCGCGATCGCAGCCTGCTGTTCTGGAAGTCGCTGCCGGTCTCCGACCGCACGGCTGTGCTCGCCAAGTTCACCGTGCCGTTCCTGGTCACCCCCGTGGTGATCTTCGGGCTGGTCATTACCGCCCAGATCGCGCTGCTGGCCTGGAGCAGCCTGGTCGTGACGGCGAGCGGCGTGTCGCCCGCCTTGCTCTGGCAAAGTCTGGACCTCACGGTGATGTGGGTGGTCTTGCCCTATGGGCTGATCGTCAATGCGCTCTGGCAGGCGCCGCTCTACGCCTGGCTGCTGCTGGTGTCTGCCTGGGCGCGCCGGGTGCCGTTTCTGTGGGCCGCAGCGCCCTTTGTGATCTTGATGATGCTTGAAGCCATGGCCAGGGCGGCAGCCAAGGCGGCCGGCGCGGGGACGCGGTCCACACCTGTCGCCGATTTTGTAGGCAATCGCCTGCTGGGCGGCATGGCGGAGGCCTTCAGCGTCGACGGTCGCGGCAACGACGCCATCGACCGGATCGGACAACTCAATCCACTAAGAACCTTCACCAGCCCCGACCTGTGGGGCGGCCTGGTCGCCACCGTCTTCCTGCTGGCCGCCGCCACCTGGCTCCGACGACGACGCGAGCCGCTCTGACCTGACCTAGCCATCCGCCGCACGACACAACGCGCAACTCCTGGAGGACTGCGAATGACCTCTGCTGCCTTGAATTCCGCGCCAGACGCCCGCCGGACCGGCGCTCGTGCACTGACCGTCGCCGCCCGGTTCTGGTGGGTCACCGCGGTCGTGGGACAGGCCATGTTCCTGACCTACATCGTGGCGATCTACATCCCTTCGACCCTCACCGGCGACTTCGCGAAGTGGCCTGACATGATCAAGGGCTATGTGCCGGGCGACACGGTGGGCAACCTGGCCGTTGGCGTCCACATGATGGTGGCTGCGGTGGTAACCTTCGGCGGCACGCTCCAGCTCGTGCCCCAGATCCGCGCGCGCGCGCCGGTCTTCCACCGCTGGCTGGGGCGTACGTTCCTGGTCTCCGCGATGGCCGCTGCGCTCGGCGGACTCTGGATGGTCTGGGTGCGCGATGCAACACTAAGCCCGGCCAACAGCTACGCCATCAGCGGCAACGCTCTCCTCATTCTGGTGTTTGGCGCCCTGGCCTGGCGTCAGGCCGTGCGAGGTGATTTCGCCAGCCACCGCCGCTGGGCAATGCGGACTTTCATTGTCGCCAATGGGGTCTGGTTCCTGCGCGTCGGTGCGATCGGCGTGGGCGCAGCAGCTACCGGGCTTGGCTTCAAACTCGATGAAGCCGCTTTCTTCAACGTCATGGTCTTCGCCAGTTACCTCGCGCCTCTGGCGATCCTGGAACTCTATTTCCGGGCCCAGACTGAGGGCGATCCACGCAGCCGCCTGGCAATGGCTGGCGGCTTGGTCGTCGCCACCCTGATCATGAGTGTCGGCATCATCGGCGCCTGGATCGTGATCTTCGCCCCCAGAATCGCCGAGCTCTGAAGAGATCCGTCATGAACCTCGAATTTGGACCTGACGCGCCGTTCCTGCTGCGCGCCATTGCTTCGACAGCCCTGGTCGCCCACATCAGCGGCGGAACTATCGGCATGATGTCCGGCGCCGTCGCCATGTTCGCGCCCAAGGGCGGCCGGCTGCACGCGGCCGCCGGGCGCACTTTCTTCATTTCGATGCTGACCATGGCCGGCATTGCAGCGGTCGTCGCGCCCATGCTGGACGAGGATCGGTGGACCAACACCACCGCGGCGGTCTTCACGCTCTATCTGATCACCACTGCCTGGGCGACGGTGCGGCGTCGCGCCGGGACCATCGGACGCTTCGAACGGCTCATCGTCGTAGTGCCCATCGGCATCATGGCAATGGGGTTAGCCATGGCCGTGATCGGATCCCGGGTTCCCAGGGCCGAGGACTTCGCGACGGTCTACGTCTTTGCTGTGATCTCGGGCCTGTCAGCTACCGCCGACCTCACCATGATCCGGCGGGGCGGCCTGAGGGGCGTGCCTCGGGTCGCCCGACATCTCTGGCGGATGGGCGCGGCGTTGTTCGTCGCCACCGGCTCCTTTTTCTTCGGTCAGGCCGAGCGACTGCCCGCCACGGTTCGCGCAACCGTTCTGCCCACCGTCCTGGGGCTCGCGCCGCTGGTGCTGATGGCCTTCTGGATCGTCCGGGTCCGGCTGCCACACCGGTTGAGCCCACTGCAAACCCCCGGCTGACCCCAAACGAAAAGGAACTGGAGCATGCGCCCTCTATCATGGTTGATCTTCGGCCTCGCCCTCCTCGCAGGAAGCGCCGTCGCAGCGCCCAACAAGGCGCCGCGCACATCGTCCGGTGCACCGGACCTTCAGGGCATCTGGACCAACACCGCGCTGACCTTTCTGGAACGCCCGCCGATCTTCAGAGGGCTGATCGCTACCGAGGCCGAGGCAAAAATGATGATGGCGGGGTTCAAGCAGTTGGCCGGGGACCTTATCAGCAACGACCCCATTGACCCCAACCTGCCCGCGCCCCCGGTGGTCAAGTCGGCCCCAAACTCCGACTTCATCGAGATGGACCTCAACCTGGCCCGCATCAACGGCCAGATGCGCTCGTCCTGGATCGTCGAACCGGCCAACGGCCTGATCCCCTTTACCGAGGCAGGCAAGAAGGCCGAGCGCGCGTCGGCCAAGGAGAGCTACGCTGGACCGGAAGGCCGCCCGCTGACCGAACGCTGTCTGATCGCTATCGGCTCGCCGGAAGGCCCGCCGATGATGAACACCGGCTTCAACGGCCACTACCAGATCGTCCAGACCCCGACCCACATCGCGATCCACGTCGAAATGAACCACGACGTGCGCATCATCCGGCTCGGCGACCGCAACCATCCGCCGGCGGCGGCGCACGCCTGGATGGGCGACTCGGTCGGCTGGTGGGAGGGCGACACCCTGGTCGTCGAGACGACGAATTTCGATACGCGTGGCGAGGTTGCCAGTCTCAACGGTCGCTTCGTTCATGGGCTGAAGACGAAGATCACAGAACGCTTCACACGGACGTCAAAGACCGAGATGCTCTACGGTTTCACTGTTGAAGACCCCGACTATTTCAAGCAGGCCTGGCGCGGGGAGATGCCCATGCGCGCGGCGAAGGGACCCATCTACGAGTACGCCTGCCACGAGGGGAACTACAGCCTGCCCAACGCGCTCAGCGGTGCCCGCGTTCAGGAACAGGAGGCGGCCGCGGCCGCCAAGTCGGTCAAGGGCGCGCCGACCGCGCCCTGACTTCGCCGCCTACCGCTTGCGGTAGACCGGGCGCTGGCCGCCGCCGCCGCCGACGCGGGGGGTGGCGTCGCGGTGGCGGAAGGTGATCCGTCCACGATCCATGTCGTAGGGCGTCATCTCGACCGTCACCTTGTCACCCACCATCGAGCGGATGCGGTTCTTCTTCATCTTGCCGGCCGTGTAGGCCAGGATCTCATGATCATTCTCGAGCCGCACGCGAAAGCGGCCCTCCGGAAGAAGCTCCGTGATCAGGCCGTCGAACTCGACGAGTTCTTCCTTCGCCATGCAGTACAGTCCTCTTTCGATCAGGGCGACGTTCGCCCGACGCAAGCCAGAGGGGCTGGCGCCAACCAAAACGGGCCGGCGTGAAACCGGCCCGTCGATAGTGCGGCGAGCTCGCGCCCGCCAGGTGCGTTTAGCCGGCCTGTAGCTGGCCCGCCGAAGTCTTGCCGCTGCGCTGGTCTTTCTCGAGTTCGTACGAGAGTTTTTGGCCCTCATTGATCGACCCGAGCCCGGCGCGCTCGACGGCGGAAATGTGCACAAATACGTCCGGACCGCCGGCATCCGGCTGGATGAACCCGAAGCCCTTGGTGGCGTTGAACCACTTCACAGTACCCGTAGCCATATTCAGTCCCCTTTCGGGCGGAATGTTCAAGCAGACGACGCGTCGGCGAGATCAATATGTTGGCGAGGATCGATGAGGCTCGGGGCTCAATCCGAAGAAAGAACGTGGAGAGCGCGCGAACCTTGGCATATTCGACGTTTCGATTATCGCATCACAGGCCCGCGCTGGCAAACTCTATCCCGCGCGGGCATCCCGATGAAAGGGTTTCATGGCCGGTCTCAAGGACAAACGCGGGTTCATCGACAAGGAACGTCTGGACCTGACCGAACGCAAGGCCATGGAATACTGGATGAAGCGCTGGGGCGTCACCCGCGACCAGTTGAGCGCCGCACATCGCAAGGTGGGCCGCCTCACCAAGGACATCGCTGCGGAGCTGGGGAAGAAACGCTGAGAGGGTGACGTGCTCGACGCTCGATCAGGATCAAGCGATTGAAACCCTATACCGCGTAGAACCCGGTCTCGCCGCTGACACGCACCTGACAGGGGCGGCCTTCTTCTTGCACCTGGCGTGCGCGCTTGTTGGCAAAGGCCTTGGCAATTTCCTTGTCCACCGAGTGGCCGAAATAGTCGCCGGCATATTCGACGGCCCACTGGCCCTCATGGCGGATGACAGTAAAGACGCAACGCTCGACAACGGCCATGGACGCAACAACCTTTCAGGGGGAAGCTTGAGGTCCGCCTGAAATCGCGACCGCTCTGAATTCCTTAAATTATTGTAAACGACAACATCGCCGCAGCCCAGCGGTTTCGCGAGAATTCGCGTCGGCGGGCCTATCGGCCACCGCCCTCAGGCGATCAGGCTTACCGTCGCAAAGCCCACGACAAGCGCAGTCATGGCGAGGGTCAGGACAGTCGGTGCGAGGCGACGAAGGAGCGTATTCATGACCCGTGATCCGGACCTCGAGTGAATCCCGTTGGGCGCGGGACTGTCCTTGTGGACATCGGCTTGATACCAGCGATTGGTGAATCGATTGCTGCAGGCATCGCATGATTTCGATGCAGTTCCGGATGAGACGCCATGAACCCGCCTGAGATCGAAGACCTTGGCGCTATCGTCCCGCCGCTGCTGCGGTCGCTGGGCGCGCTGGAGTTCATTTCCCGCTACCTGAATCCGCAGGATTTCGCGGCGATGATGGCTGCGTGCGGGACGCCAGAGGACGACCTTCGCGAGGCTCTGCCACGCCTGGAAACCTGGTCGCCCGGTCTGGGGGGCCTGGGCACCGCGTTGACGCTGGCCAGTACCCACGTCCTGCAGGCATTTCAGGATCTGCGCCGGGTGCCCGAACAGGCCGATGGCCTGGGTGCCGCATATCGCGCGCTACGCCACCTGCCGCGTGCTCAGGAGGCGTTGTATGCCCTGGCCTGCGGCCTGCCGCCCGTCAGCCGCTACTTTCTGGACTCGCCGCGACGCGATGATACGCATCTGCTGGAACACCTGGCACAGTCCCGCCCGGACACCGGCATCCTGCACTTTGACAACGATCCGGGGTCGCGCGGCGGCTACTCGGTCTATGTTCCGGAGACCTATGACCCCGACATCTCCTTGCCGCTGGTCATGGCCCTGCATGGTGGCAGCGGGCACGGGCGCGGATTTCTCTGGAGCTGGCTGCGCGACGCACGGACCTATGGTGCGATCCTGGTCGCACCGACCTCGATCGGTCGCACCTGGGCGATCAGCGGGGAGGACGCGGATACGCCGAACCTGGCGCGTATCCTCGACGCGGTGCGCGCCCGCTGGACCGTCGATCCTCAGCGCATGTTACTGGCCGGCATGAGCGACGGGGGGACATTTGCGTATGTCAGCGGCATGGAGACGACCTCGCCCTTCACCCATCTGGCGCCGACGTCCGCCGCATTTCATCCGATGCTGACGCAGTTCGCCGACATCGACCGTATCGCCGGACTGCCGATCCACATCACCCACGGCGTGCTGGACTGGATGTTTCCGGTTACCATGGCGCGGGAGGCCGAGGTGGCGCTCTCGGGGGC
Source organism: Alphaproteobacteria bacterium (assembly GCA_031379795.1). GTDB lineage: Bacteria > Pseudomonadota > Alphaproteobacteria > Caulobacterales > Caulobacteraceae > Phenylobacterium. The sequence continues at coordinate 1,587 of JANNFM010000025.1, read as the reverse complement.
AGGTGCACAGGTTGTCTATCGCGAGGTCGCCGACCTTAGTCACACGTACCCGCGAGAACTGAACGCGGACATCCTGAAGTGGCTGAACGCCACGCCTAAAGTCGACCGGCGCGAATAGCCCGACGGATCAGGTGCTTCACGCCCCATTTGTGAAAGGGGACGATGACCCTGAGGTAGGTCCGACCGAACCGGTTGTGGGCGTTGCAGATTGTGGAAATGACAACACGGGCCGCGTCACCATCCATCTGTTTCAGAACCGAAAGCCGGAAGTCGAGGTGGTGGTTGTCTCGACCGGCCACCAGCTCGGTCTCGCTCAAGGCATAAACCGGCCAGACGCCGATGGTGTCACCGACGACATAGCTGGCCTGGACGTTCGGTCTCAGAATTTCAGCTATCGTCGGCGCGACGAGGCCAGCGCGACGCGCCAGAGCGTTGCGGGTGATCAACATTGCCTTCGCCCATACCGGATGATGGCCAAAGACGGCATGGAACAGATCGACGGGCCCGACCGCAGGGTCGCTCAGCGGTGCGCGGTAAGAATCCCGGAAGTCGGCTTGCGCGACCTTGGTCCGGTCAACAACGCTCTCTCCCGGGACATCACAGGTGACGACGGTCACGCGGGGCATCCTGACAGGCCGCGCCTCGGGACCAGGCGAACGTAAAGCATCGTAACAATTGCCGCCTCGGCTTGCATGATGGCTACCCTGATCGACATGGAACATCTATGGAATCGCGTGCGGGCGAAACCCTGCAGCCAGGCAGGGCCGCGATTTCAGACCAGAAAAAGCAGGATCATTGGGGCCGCTGTTCATAACTGGCTGACGAAAGTCTGACATAGTTATCAGGCCAACACACAGGCGCGACAGGAAAAAAGGAACGGTCGGCGCTATCCTGCGCTTTGCCATCGACGACAACAAAGGCCAGTTAGTTGAAGATTCTTACGGTGATCGGGACACGTCCGGAGGCGATCAAACTGGCGCCTGTGATCCGGGCGTTAGCCGCGTGGTCGGATATTGAAAGCATCGTCTGTGTCACCGGCCAGCATCGCGATCTGGTTGAGCCGGTCCTTTCGCTGTTCGGCATCGTTGCCGACCATGACCTCGGCCTGATGCGGCCGAACCAGAATCTCAATGACCTGGTCGCTGGCGTGGTCGCGGGTGTCGACGCGGTGATCGACCAGGTCCGACCGAGTTGGGTGATTGTGCAGGGCGACACCACCAGCGCCATGGGTAGCGCGTTGGCCGCGTTTGGCCGGAAGGTCCCCGTCGCCCATGTCGAGGCCGGTCTCCGCACGCACAATCTCAAAAGCCCTTGGCCGGAAGAAATGAACCGCCGCGTGGTGGATGCCTTCAGCGATCTGCTCTTCCCCCCCACGCTGCAGGCCCGCGAAAACCTGCTTCTGGAGGCGGTGCCGGGGCGTATCGTTGTCACCGGCAACACCGTGATCGACGCCTTGCAGGCCTGCGCGCAGAAACTCAACGACGACGACGACTTGCGCCAACGTGTTGATGCCGGCCTGCCGCAATTCGAGCCGGGCCGTCGGCTGTTGCTGGTGACCGGCCATCGCCGGGAGAATATGGGCGAAGG
>JANNFM010000022.1:0-2845 GCA_031379795.1 Alphaproteobacteria bacterium | reverse complement strand
TGGCTGATCGACACCGCGGGCAAAACGACGGACCAGGCCCTTGCTTACATTCAGGATTGCATTGCGCGTCGCGACGAACTCGCCAAGGACTGCGCCGCCGCCTTGGCCCGGGCCGGACCGTTCCTGGATGCCTACCGTAGCGAGCTGAGGGATTTCCTCGCTAGGTCGCAGGCCAGATAGGGCCGTCAGACGAGTTCCTGTTTGAGGGTCTGGATGGCAAGATAGAGATGGTAGAGCGAGGTTGCCGGCGCAGGCTCGACCTGAAACGTGCCATCCGGCCTCATTCGCTCTCGCCAGACACCCCGTGCAGGCACATCCAGATAAGCGGCAAGTGCGTTGGTCGCTTCCAGCGCGGCCTGCGTTTCACCCAGCACCATAGCCGCCTTCAAACGCTCCGTTTGAGGCCACAGCCGTGCGCTGGCCTCAAGAACCGACAGGTCTTCCCGCAGCGCGTCGACCACCACGCATCGGGTAGCGTCGAATCCCCGCTGGCCCACCTCAAAGAGCCGCCTGGCCGCGGCCACGCCCCTGCCGTCACCACGTCGACGACCCCAGGCGGTCAGCAGCCAGGCCCACTCGAACTGATGCCCAGGCTCAATCCGCCCTGCATCGCCGTCCAGCCGCTGCCAGTCCGCATCGAAAAACTCCCGCAAGGCTCCGTCGACAGGGTCAATGAGCCGCGTCAACGCCAGATCAACGATCTCATCGGACAGGCCAGACCAAGCCGTGCTTTGCCCGACGCTCTCCCACATGAGGGCTGCCTCAAGCAGATGCATCTGGGCATTGGCTTGGAAGGGGTGTGGGCCTGCTTCGCGAAAGCCGGACGTGTGGCGATAGACCTGAAGGTGATTGAGCAGAGCCAGAGCCTCGTCCTCGACCTCGCCCGTCCCTGCCAGCGACCACCCCGCCAGGGCCAACAGCACAAAACTGTGGTCATACAGCCCAGCAGCCAACGAACGGGAGCCATCAAGCTCGACCCGCTCCGCGAACCACCCGTCCGGGGCTAGCGCGCGCGTTCGTAGGAAGCCCATCCCACTGCGCGCGATTGACTGCCAGGGTCCCGACAGCCCCTCGGCGGCGGCCGAGGCAAACACGAACGTCTGTCGCGCCTGCACACGGGTGCGTCGGAACGGATCGGCCGGGATGCCATCGCAGGACAGCGCTTCCCGAAATGCCCCGCTCTCGGGATCGACACCCAGGGTGGCCCAGAGCGGCAGGGCCGCGGTGCGCAGCCAGAGGTCAAGGTTGGCAGCAGCCTCATGCAGGTCGCCGAACCTTGCCCTTGGAGTTTCATCACCAACCCGGCCGACGGACTGCGTCGAATCCAGGGCGCATACCAGGACAGCGTCGGGTTCGGCCACCACGACCAGGCCTGACAGACCCACGACACTGACCCGCATTCCAGGTGCCGCGCGACCCAGCACCCGGGTTGCGCCCGAGACGGTGACACCCGGCCCCAGACTGCTTCCCTGGGCGTCGGTCAGCCCCGCTCCCATGACGGCGTCCCAGGCACCGAGGTCTGACCAGCCGAATATGACCGGCAACACTGCGCCAAGGTTGGTTTTCTCCATGACCGCCCGGTCAAAAGCGATGCCGGGCGCGGTCGCAAACGCGTCACTCAGCACAAACTCACCGGTCGCTGATGCCAGGTCCTGCACCGATGCGGCTGCCGCGTCGGCTACTGGCGCGGCCAACCTGTGAATCTCGTCGGCAAGCACCCGGGCGATGGCAACAAAGATGCCGCTGTTCCAAAGGGCACCGTCCGCAAGCAACTCCACAGCGCGGTCAGGCGGCGGCTTCTCCTCGAACCCCACGATGGGCTTGACCGGACCTTCACCCAGGCCCGGACGGATATACCCATAGGCTGACGAAGCTGAGGTCGGGCGCACACCGAGGGTGACGATCAAGCCTTCGGAAGCCGCCGGAAGCGCGCCTTCAATCGCGGCGTGGAAGGCGGCTTCGTCCGCGATATGGTGGTCGGCGGGCAGTATGGCCAGGATGGCGTCGGGCTCGCGCGCCTCAACCCAGTTCGCAGCTGCCGCCATTGCAGCGGTCGTATTGCGTCGGACGGGCTCCAGCAGGACCTGCGCCTGCACGCCAATCTCTTTCAGTTGCGCCGAGATCAGCTCGCGGTTTGTGACGGACCCGACGACGACGAGTTGGCCTCCCGCAATTAAGGGCTGAGCTCGCAGGACGGTCGTCTGAAACCCGGAGTGCGAACCCATCAACCGCAGGAACGGCTTGGGTCGAGTGGGGCGCGACATCGGCCACAGCCGGTCACCGGACCCGCCGCAAAGGATCACAGGATAGACAGGCGCGGGAATGAACGGGTCCTCCAGCCGGCCCCGATGCCGACCCCGAACCCCTAACCTGTTCGCGGTCGATCACAAATGCTTCACGACGTCAGTATCCCGCAACAGGACCCCGATGGTTCAGACGTCTGTCGATCGGTCAGGCGATGATCGCGCGCAGACCAAGGCCAATGAATGTCCACATGGCAACGGATGCAAAAGCGCCCAGGCAGAGGCCCACACCTATGGGCAGACTCTGTGGCACGCGATGGTCCACAATCCCGGTCGCGATCTCGACGGATACGTCGGTCGGCATGTCTCTACTCCGACAACGCCCTGTTTTTGGGCTGAACCTAGAGTGCACGATCGGGGTGAAGAGTTCGTTGGAGAAAATAGCTAATTTCCGTCAAGGATTGTCGATAGCAAATGAAGATGTCCGCTTTTCGTAGCTAATCAAATGTCCGCTTCTGTTGTTGTGTTTGGGCCTGTGGGGTTGTGGTCGAGGCGGAGCCTCGTCCACAAATCCACAGGTCGGCGGCCGAGCGGGCTTAGGC
>JANNFM010000007.1:0-16433 GCA_031379795.1 Alphaproteobacteria bacterium | reverse complement strand
CATCAGCGATGACATCTGCGATATCGCCGCCGTGCGCAGTAGACGCGAACGAAGCAGACGCGAACGCCGCTGCCAGCGGATGGCCGCTGTCGCGTTCCAGCGCGGCGGCGATCGCGAGCGCCTGCGCGCTCGACATGCCGTCGAAGGCTTCGACCGCGATGATGCGCGGCGTGCGATCGCTCAAGGTGCCGGTCTTGTCGAACACGATGCGATCGGCGCGCGCCAGCGCCGATAAGGCCTCGGGGCGCAGTGCGAGCACGCCGAGTTTCGCCAGCGCGCCGTGCACGGTCGTCAGCGCCGTCGGCACCGCCAGCGATAGCGCGCAGGGGCAGCTCACCACCAGCACGGCGAGCGCGACTTCGAACGCGCGCGCCGGTTCGTGCATGCGCCACCATGCGTACACCAGAAGTGCGATGAGACTCAGCGCGGCGACGAACCATGCGGCGATACGATCGGCCTGTTGCGCTAACGCGGGACGCTGCGCCTGCGCGCGTTCGACCAGACGCGTGAGCTGCGACAGCCGCGTGCTCTCGCCGATATGCACCACCCGCAGCCGCGCAGGCCGCTCGCGACAGAGACTGCCAGCGTAGATCGTATCGCCAGCAGATTTGACGAGCGCGCGCGATTCGCCGGTGAGCAGCGATTCGTCGAATGCGGCGATGGCATTCGAGCCGTGCGCGATGGTTGCTGTGCTGTCGCTGGATGCGCTGTCGGATCTGTCCAATGTCGGCTCGCTGGCGGCCTTCGCTCTGGTCTGCATCACAGTGATCTATCTGCGGCGTAGCGATCCGGGCCTGGTTCGGCCGTTCCGGACGCCGTTGTTCCCGCTGGTGCCGATCCTGGGTGCGGTGATGTGCGGGGTGTTGCTGATGTCGCTGATGGCGGGCGAACACACGCGCAACTTCTTCCTGCTCTATCTGGTGGTGGGGATCGGCGGGTACTTCGTCTACGGCATCCGCAAGTCCAACCTGGGCCGTGGCATCATCGTCACCGGCCATGAGGCCGCGCCGATGGAACTGCCCCACAAGGGCGACTGAGCCCGGCGGACGGCGGCCCCATGCTGCCGATCCACCAGGCGCTTCCTGAGCTGAAGGCGGCGCTGTCGTCCGGCAACGCTGCCGTGCTGGTCGCGCCGCCGGGGGCCGGCAAGACCACGGTGGTGCCGCTGGAACTGCTGGGCGAACCCTGGCGAGGTGACGGCAGGATCATCCTGCTGGAGCCGCGCCGCCTGGCTGCCCGTGCCGCCGCCGAACGGATGGCCGCTACCCTGGGTGAGGCGGTCGGCGACACCGTCGGTTTCCGCGTCCGCATGCAGTCGCGCGTTTCGGCCAGAACCCGCATCGAGGTGGTCACCGAGGGCGTCTTCACGCGGATGATCCTGGCCGACCCGGAGCTGGCCGGGGTCGCGTGTGTGATCTTTGACGAGTTTCATGAGCGTAGCCTCGATGCGGACCTGGGGCTGGCGCTGGCTATCGACAGTCAGCGGGTGTTGCGCGACGACCTCAGGCTGCTGGTGATGTCCGCAACTCTGGACGGCGCGGCGGTCGCCCGCCTGCTGGATGGCGCGCCGGTGGTCGAGAGCCAGGGGCGGATGTTTCCGGTCGAGACGATCTATCTGGGCCGTGACGACCGTCTGCGCCTGGAAGATCAGGAGGTCCGGGCGATCGAAAGGGCGCTGGCCGAGCAGCCGGGAAGCCTGCTGGTGTTCCTGCCGGGGCAGAGTGAAATCCTGCGCACCGCCGAGCGACTGGCCGAGCGCAAACGGCCGGGCGTGCAGATCGCGCCGCTCTATGGCGCGCTGGACCCGCGCGATCAGGACCGCGCCATCCGGCCCCCGCCGCAGGGCACGCGCAAGATCGTCCTGGCCACCTCCATCGCCGAGACCAGCCTGACCATCCAGGGCGTCCGCGTGGTCATTGATTGCGGACTGGCCCGCGTGCCGCGTTTTGATCCGTCCAGCGGCCTGACCCGGTTGGCCACTGTGCGCGTGTCGCGCGCTGCCGCCGATCAGCGGCGTGGCCGGGCCGGGCGCACGGAGCCCGGCACCTGCTACCGCCTGTGGGACGAGGCCGAGACCCGCGCGCTGCCGGCCTATGCGGACCCCGAGATCCTCGATGCCGACCTGTCGGGGTTGGCGCTCGACCTCGCACGTTGGGGCGCGAAGGATGCTGCTGATCTCGCCTTCCTCGATCCACCGCCTGCCGCGGCCTTCGCCGAGGCGCGCGCCTTGCTGGTGCGGCTGGAGGCGCTGGACCGGCAGGGCGTGCTGACGCCGCATGGTCGGGCGTTGGCTGCCGTGCCTTTGCCGCCACGCCTTGCTCACATGGTGCTGAAAGCGGCAGACACCGGCCAGGCTTTGCGCGCCGCCCGGATCGCCGCCCTGATCACCGAGCGGGGCCTGGGTGGTCGCGACGCCGACCTGCGCCATCGCCTCGAAAGCCTGGACCGCGACCGCTCGCCCCGCGCCCGCGATGCAAAGGCTCTGGCCGACCGCTGGGCCCGCTTCGCGGCGAAGTCCGGCAACGCCGAGCCGCTCTCCGACGGCCTGCTGCTGGCTTTCGCCTACCCTGAGCGGGTGGCCAGGGCGCGGGGCGGGCAGGGTGAGTTCCAGCTGGTCTCCGGACGCGGCGCGTTTCTGGACGCCACCGACGCACTGGCCCGGGAACCCTGGTTGGCGGTGGCCGAGCTGGGTGGCGGTGACCGCCGCGACCGCATCCTGCTGGCGGCGCCGCTGGACCCGGCGGAACTGATCGCCTTCGAGGCTCAGTTCGAGGTCGAGGAGCGGCTTGAGGAAACCGGAGCCGGTCGCCTCCGCGCTAAACGCCTGACCCGGCTGGGTCGCCTGACGATCCGGGAGGAGGTGCTGGACAGCCCCGATCCGGCGCTGATCGCCCGCGCGCTGGCCGACCGGGTTCGCCGCGACGGACTGGCAGTCTTGCCCTGGAGCCCGACCACGCTGGCGTATCGCGAACGGGCCGCTTTCCTGCGCGCCCGGGATCCGGTCTGGCCGGACTTGTCGGACACCGCCCTGATCACTGCCCTGGAAGACTGGCTCACCCCGCTATTGATCAACGTCCGCGCGCTCGCCGCCCTGAAACCGGATGCCCTGGACGCAGCGCTCCGTGCCCTGATCCCCTGGGACCTGCAACGCCGCCTCGACGCCGAGGCCCCCGCCCGTTGGACCGCCCCCACCGGCAACAGCTTCGCCATCGACTATGCCGCCGAGGCTGGACCCCGTGTGGATGTGCGGGTGCAGGAGGTGTTCGGCATCGCCGTCCATCCCAACGTGGGCGGGGTGCCGCTGACGATGTCGCTGCTGTCCCCCGGCCACCGCCCGATCCAGACCACCCGAGACCTGCCGGGCTTCTGGAAGGGCTCGTGGAAAGACGTCCGCTCCGACATGCGCGGACGCTATCCGAAGCATGTGTGGCCCGAGGACCCGGCTGCCGCCGCACCGACCGCGCGGGCGAAACCGCGGGGGACGTGACACGATTTCTGAGACTATGCTCGTCTGATCCGCTCGGACAGGTTCTGGTACCTATCCGATACCCACTCCGTCAGCCGGTTCACCGGGTTTTCCCCCGGCGATCGCTGGCTTGAAACGAAGGTCGCGATGGCGATGATCGCGAACACGGCGAATGGGACGCCAATGGCGACGGCGGCGAGCAGGGTCCCCTTGTCCGCCATTCCCTGTCCGACCAGCAGGGATATCTGGAATGCAAACAGCAGGAGCCCGGCAATGGCAAATGCGGCCCGCGACTCCACGCGTTTGGCCGTCAGCCCGAAGGGCACGGCCAGCAGCGGCATGAGCGGCAGAACGATCGCACGGGCCAAACGGGAGTAGAGCTCAGCCAGCAGCGTCTGGCGCGGCAGCGCCGGTGTCTCCGCGCCAAAGCCCCGGGTGGCCAGTTCCACGAGCGTGAGTTCGGTTTCTTCTCCCATACCGCGTTCACGTAACAGTCTCGCCGGTGGGACCAGCGGCAGGCGTAAGGCCAGGCTGGTGAAGGTCAACAGTCCCGGTGTCCCATTCGGGCGCGTGCTGAGCTGCTGGCCGTCGCGCAGGATGAGCGTCGCGCTGACCCCATCACGATTGCGCTGAATTTCGGCCGTGGACGCTGTAAAGACGACCTCCTGGCCGTTTGGGGCGAGCCTGCGGATGAAGACGCGGTCCAGGATTTCGCCGGTCGGGTCCGCGCCCTCGGCCGTCAGGATCAGAGAGCGGTCCGGTGAAAAGATCGCCCGCGGCTTTACCTGCCCGCTCCAGCCGGCATTTTCGGCCGCATGCAGCACCATTCTATAGCCGTAGCGGCTGTAGGGTTGCAGGAAACCGTAGAGCAGCAGGCTCACAATCATCAGCAACAGGCCCAGACCGATGAACGGCGCGGCGATGCGCGCCAGCGACATGCCGCTGGCCTGCATCGCGTCGATCTCTGAGTCGGTATTGAGGCGATTGACCACCACGAACAGCGCGATGAAGAACCCGACAGGAAGCACCAGTCCAAGATAGTGCGGTGCCAGGTTGACCATCAGTTCGACCAGGTAAGTGAAGCCGTCGCTGGTCTGCGCCAGCAGATCGAGCGATCTCAGGAGCCGCTCCATCAGAAACGCGATCATGGTGGTGGTCAGCACCGCCCCCATCGGCCCATAGGTCCGGCCCAGCAGGTACCGGTCCATGATCCGACCGGCCTTGCCCCTACCGGGGGGTTGGCCTTCGGCAACTCGGACGCCTGACGCCGCGCCGCGCCACTGTTCCCGGATGAGGGACTGAAGGGTGGCTGGATCGAGGTCCATCCTCCGTCAGCTCCGCGGCTGAACGCGGTGGACGAAGGCCGTTCGATTCTGTCTACGCTGCGCCGGGTCAGTCATTGGGCATGCCCACGGTCGCGGTGAGCGGGGCGTGCGCGGGTTCCCGGAAACGCGCCGCAGGGTCGAATTGGCCGAGACCATAGTGTGCACGTCTCCCCGGTCGCGGCATGGAGACAGCTTCGCGATAAACGCCGACAATTTGATCCAGGATTTGTGACCATCGGTAGGAGGCGCTCACACTCAGGGCCTCGCAGCCCATGGATGCGCGTACCGACGGGGCATCCAACAACGTCTCCAGAGCATTGCAGTACGCCCCGATGTCTTGCGGCGAACAGAGGATGCCGCTTCGACCGTTTTTCACCAGCGAACGCGTGTTTGGCGCATCTGCGCAGACCATGGCGAGGCCGCAGGCCATGGCCTCCAGATTGACGTTGCCGAAGGTTTCAGTGCTGCTGGGGTTGAGGAATATGTCGGCGCTGGCGAGTGCGGTCGCCAGAGTCTCTCCCGTGATAAATCCCGTGAAAACAGCACGCGGCAGCTGTTCCTTGAACCACGGCAGGGCAGGGCCATCGCCGATGACGAGGACGGACACCGGGCCGCGAGCCTGTTCCAGGCGACGGATCGCCTCGACGAAGACACCCAGGCCTTTTTCCATGACGGCGCGTCCGAGGAAGGCCACCACCGGTCGATCCTCTGGAAACCCGTGGTCGGCCCGCCAGGCTGCGCTGCGCCTGCCCGGATGGAACAGGGCTGAATCGACCCCGCGGGCCCAGACCCTCACCCTCGCTGACGGGGCCTCGACGCCAAGCTGTTCGGCGATCACCGGGTTCGGGGCCAGGACATAGTCGCAAGAGCCGTAAAATGCCCGCAGGCGACTCTGCAGCAGGGGCTTCAGCCAGCCCAGCGCGTAGTAGTCGAGGTAGGTGTCAAAATGCGTGTGCAGGGTGGACACCACCGGCACGCCCATCTTCCTGGCCAGTCCCAGCGCGGCTGAGCCCAACAGGTCCGGTGCCGAGAGGTGCACGATGTCGGGCTGGAACGCCCTGACATCGCGCTGCAGGCTGGCCGGCAGACCCATGGCGATCCGATAGTCCGGCCGCGTCGGAATGCGGAACGACGGCACCGACACCAGGTCTCCGACATAGGGAAACGCGGGCACTGGCGACGTTGGTGAATAGATCCGCACCTCCATGCCGGCCTGGGTCTGGAGGTGTTCCACCACCCGGTTCAGCGTCTTGTTGGCGCCATCGGCAGTGCAGGCGTAGTTGCCCGAGAACAATGCGACGCGCGCAGGCCGACCCAGCGGGCCGATGTTGAAACGCTCTGTTGTCACTTGAAACTCTCTGAACTGGAGACACGGTGTCTCTGCAACTGACGCCGCGACGATGCGGGGCCCGCAACGCCGCAGTCGTGATCCTGGTTCGATCCGGCCCGACGACGAATCGTCATCGCACACCTCTAAAGGGGCATATGTCCCCGACGGCGTGTCGTTCGGATGACGGCCGAACGGGATGCGGCCCACCTGGGTGGGCGATCAACTGGGATGAAGTATGCGAATTGTAGATGTCGCGGAGTTCTATGCGCCGAAGGGTGGTGGTGTTCGGACCTACATCGACCGGAAATTCACGGCCGCCGCTGAAGCCGGTCACGAGCTGTTCGTCATCGCACCCGGCCCCGCGAACGCATTTGAGGCCCGCGAAGGCGGCGGTGTCTTCTGGGTGAAGGCGCCGGGCCTGCCCTTCGATTCCAACTACTGGATGTTTGTCGACGCCGCGCCGGTGCACGCCCATCTCGACCGCCTGCAGGCGGATCTGGTCGAGGCCTCCTCGCCCTGGCGCGGGGCCTGGATCGTGGCGAAGTGGCGCGGAAAGAGCCCGCGAACGATGTTCATGCATGCCGATCCCGTCGCCTCTTACCCGCAGCGTTGGCTTGCCCCGCGCATCAGTCCGGATCGAATCGACCGGATGTTCGAATCGTTCTGGGGCCATCTCCGTCGACTAGCGGGTTACTTTGACAGTTCGGTTGCGGGCAGCGTCTGGCTGGGTCGGCGATTGCGGGATCAAGGGTTCGAACGCGTCGAAACCATCCCCCTCGGTGCCGATCTCAGCGCGTTCTCGCCGAGCCTGAGGGATGGCCAAACGCATGCGCGGCTACTGACCGAACTTGGGCTGCCAAGGGACGGCAAGATCCTGCTGGGCGTAGGGCGTCATCATGCCCAGAAGCGCTGGCCGATGATCATCGCCGCCGCCGTCGCCGCCAGCCGACAGATTCCGTTGGGGTTGATCATCCTCGGCGACGGCATGGATCGCGCCCGCATTTCCCGCGCGGCAAAAGGTCACGCCAACGTCCAGTTGATGTCGCCGACCCGTGACCGTCAGGTCGTCGCGACCTTGTTCGCCAGTGCCGACGCCCTGATTCACGGTAGTGAGTCCGAGACCTTTGGCCTTGTCGCTGCGGAGGCGCTGGCCTCCGGCCTGCCGGTCATTCTCCCGGATCGCGGCGCGTGCTCGGAATTGGCACCGCCGGAAGTCTCCGAGATCTACAGGTCCGCTGACCCCAAGGCCGCGACGACCGCGATCCTGCGCCTGTTCGCCCGAGACCAGGCCACCCTGCGGGCCGCCAGCCTGCTGGCCGCTCCCATGGTCCGCAATGACGCCGAGCATTATGCCGAGCTGTTCGCGCACTATGCCCGGATCCTCCAGACATCGGCGGGCAAGTGAAGGTCTCCGCCGCATGGGGCACCTGGGCGGGTGGGTTGCTGGCCGTCGCACTGGCCGTGGCCGCACTTCTTCAGATCAGCCGTGCATCTGCCGAAGCCGTGACGATGATCCAGCAGCTGTCACCAGCGGTCTGGATCGGCTTCGTCCTGCTCTATCTGACCCAGCCGGTGGCGGACATGGTGATTTTCCGACGCCTCTGGCGGCTGCCGTTCAAGGGCTTCGGCGTGATCCTGCGCAAGGTGGTGATCAATGAGGTGCTGTTCGGCTACAGCGGAGAGCTCTATTTCTACGTCTGGGCCAAGCGCCAGCCGGGCTTGAGCGAGGCGCCGTTCGGGGCGGTCAAGGACGTCAACATCCTCTCGGCGCTGGCCGGAAATGTAATCACCCTGGCGATGCTGCAGATCAGCGCCTTCGCCCTGCCGGGGGTGAGTCTGGAACATGAACTGGGGCCGGTCTTCTGGCCGGGCCTCGCGGTCGTGGCGCTGTCGTTCGGGGTCCTGTTCTTTTCCCGCAAGGTGTTTTCCCTGACCCGGTCGGAGCTTGGCTTCGTCAGCTGGGTGCACGCGGTGCGCCTGTTGCTCTCCAGCGGACTGACAGTCCTCGTCTGGCATCTCGCATTACCGGACGTTGCGCTGGGCGTCTGGCTGGTGCTGTTGACCAGCCGTCTGCTGCTGGCCCGCCTGCCGTTCGTGGCCAACAAGGACCTGGTCTTCGCCAATGTGGTGCTGGTGTTGTTCGGGACAGGCTCGACAACGGCCCTGCTGCTGGCCACCCTGGCCATCGCCACGCTCGCGCTTCACCTTGCCGTCGTCACTGTTGTGAGTGCGCCGGCGGCATGGCGTTGGTTTCAGGCGCTCGCGCACGGTCGCGGCAAGGGCGTCGATACGGCGGTCTAAAGCGATCGCGTCCGCTACCCCGTCGCCGCATAAATCATCACTCCCGTCGCCACCGACAGGTTCAGGCTGTCGGCGCGGCCGCGCATGGGGATCTTGACGTTGATGTCGCACAGCGCGGCCATGTCCGGGGTCAGGCCTTGCTGCTCGTTGCCCATCAGCACCAACGCGGGTTTGCCGTAGATGGCCTCGCGATAGTCGACTTCGGCGGACAGCAGGGTGCCCACCACCGAGCCCGGCCATTTGATCCGCCAGCCCGCGAATTCGGCCTCGGTGGCCATGGTCAGCGGCACGGCGAAGATCGAGCCCATCGTTGCGCGCACGGCCTCCACCGACCAGGGATCGCAGCACTCACCCACCAGGATCACCCCGCCGCAGCCAGCGGCGTCCGCGGTGCGGATAATGGTGCCGAGATTGCCGGGGTCGCGCACGCGGTGCAGGGCGACGAAACAGGGGGCCGACGCTGGATTGATGTCGGCCAGCGGCCTGAACACCTGCTGGAACACACCGACCACGGCTTGCGGGTTATCCCGCCGCGAGACCTTGGCCAGGATATCCTGGGTGACCTCGATGACCTCTCCGCCGGCCTGGAGTGTGGCGCGCAGGGCGTTTTGCAGCAGGGGGTGATCGGCCGCCGCCTGACCGTACATCAGGATTTTCGGCGCATGGCCGGTCTCGACGCCCTCGATGACAGTCTTCAGGCCCTCGGCGACGAACAGGCCGGTCTGGTCGCGTTCCTTGCGCATGTGCAGGGCGCGCATGGCCTTGACGGTCGGGTTGGTCAGGGAGGTGACGGCGCGGGGGGTCATGGCGCCCACCGCGCGTAGAAGCTCATGCCGATGGCGCGATCGCCTGCGTCTTCCGTCAGAGCCAGTTCGCCCCACTCGATCCGGCCATTGCGGTTTCCGAGTTTGTCAGCCAGCAGCCCCGCGAGCGCCGCGCCAGATATCCGCTCGGCATAGGCATTCAGAACCAGAAATTTTGCGTTTTCAGAAAGAAGACGGGCACATAACTCGGCAAGTTCAGGCAAATCCTCGAATAACCGCCAGACCTCTCCGGTCGGTCCGCGTCCGTACTTCGGCGGGTCCAGGATGATCCCCTCATACTGCGAGCCGCGCCGTACCTCGCGCTGGACATATTTGCGGGCGTCCTCGGTGATCCAGCGGATCGGGCGGTCTTCAAGGCCAGACAGCGCCGCGTTTTCCCGGGCCCAGCCGACGGCCTTTTTCGAGGCGTCCACATGGGTGACGGCGGCGCCGGCGGCGGCCATCACCAGGCTGGCGACACCGGTATAACCGAACAGGTTCAACACCCTGGGCGTCTCTCCTGCACTGCGGACCTGAGCATCAAGCCACGCCCAGTTTGCGGCCTGTTCGGGAAAGAAGGCCAGATGCCGGAAGGCCGTGAAGCGGCCATGGAACTTCACATTGCCCCATCCCAGGGGCCAGCTGTCCGCCAGGCGCTCCCGGAATCGCCAGTTCCCGGCCTCATCCTCGTCGGTGGGATCAAACACCGCGTCGGCGCTGTCCCAGTCTCCAGCGGGCAGGCGAGGAGACCACATCGCCTGTGGCTCAGGCCTGACCACGCGATAGGGGCCATAGCGTTCCAGCTTCCGGCCACCGCCGCTATCCAGCAGGGCATAGTCCCCCCAGCCGGTGGTGCGCATCACGCCAGGCGTCTCGGCGATCCGGGGCGGGTTCATGGCGTGACCTTGAACCCGAACCGGACGCGCACGTCCAGCCCTGTAGAAAAGGGCGGGCTTGCGTCTGTTTGTTGCCTGGTTGTGACAAACGCTTGTCACGGCGGTCGATTTAGGCTCCGCTGTGCAGGCTAATGAAGTGGGGAGACTCCATGGGCACAGTCGCAACTGCGACGCGGAAAACCGCGCGCAAGGCGAAGGGGGACGGCCACCTGCGCAGGGCCGAGATCCTGATGGCCGCAGAACGCATCTTCATGGCTGATGGCTATGAGGGCGCCACCATACGCAAGATCGCCGACGATGTGGGTGTGTCTTCGACCGCGCTCTACATGCACTTTCACGACAAGGCGTGCATCCTTCACGAGATCACCGAGGTCACGTTCCGCGAACTGTTGGCCGCCAACAGTGAGATCGCGAGACGCCCGCTGGACCCCGTGGTGCGGGTCAAGATGATGCTGGAGGCCTATATGTTCTGGGGCTTTGAGCATCCGAACGCCTATCAGCTTGTCTATTGCCAGCGGGGTCCGGTATCCAGCACGCCGTGGCCCGAGGGCACGGCGGACCTGAGCCGACAATGCTACGAGACATTTTCCGGCGTGGTGCGCGAGGTGGCGGCCAGCGGTCGCTTGCGCACCGGCACCGGCGATTCGGCGGCTCAGGCGCTGTGGATGGCCTGTCATGGCGTCGTGGCGCTGGCGACCAGTCGGCCAAGCTTCGGCTGGGCCGATCTGTCGGAAGTGATGCAGGTCACTCTGGACGGCCTGCTGTATGGGCTGGTCATCGACTGATCGCCCTGGCGGTGGCGATCTGTGCGCCGCTCAGCGCCCAATCTGCGCCGCGTGTCCTGTCGCTGGATCAATGTGCCGATCAGTTTGTGCTGGCCTTGAGCCCACGCGAGGCGATCGCCGGACTTTCCATGCGCGTCGATGACCGCGATTCGCGTTTGCGCAACCTGGCGACCGGCTTGCCGAAGCGGCGGGTGGACCTGGAGTCAGTACTGACCGGTCGGCCCGATGTGGTGGTCCGATACTGGGGCGGCGACCCGCGCCTTGTCCGAACCCTTGAAACCCGCGGTGTGCGGGTGGTGACGCTGTCCGAGGCCCGGGATTTCGGCGGCGTCCGGGCGAATATCCGTCAGGTTGCGAGCGCTCTGGAGCAACCCGCGACGGGCGAGACCCTGATCCGGCAGATGGACCAACGGCTGGCCCGCGCCGCCGGAGCCTGGGGCGGGATGCGGGCGCTCTATCTGACGCCGGGTGGCGCGACCGCGGGACCCGGCACCCTGATCGATGCCATCCTGCGTGCCGCTGGCATGACCAATGCCGAGACCCGAAGCGGGTTTCAGACGGTTTCGCTGGAACAGCTGGCCCTGAACCGCCCGCCGGCGCTGGTGCTTGGCTTCTTCGATACCTTTCAGCTGGGCGGTGACAGCTGGGGGTTCGGCGGGCACAGGATTCTGCAGACCGCGGTTCGCGAGCGCGCCGCGGCCAGTCTGCCGGGATCCATGCTGGGGTGTCCAGACGCGGGCGCGGCCGAAGCGGTCGAGCGGCTGGCCGCGAAGGCGCCCCGTTCATGAAATCCCTGACCCTGAACCTGCTGTTGGCCGGTGGCATCGTGACGATGGCCCTTGCTGGCCTGTTGCTGGGCGAAACCCGGCTGACGATGGCTCAGGTCGCTGAAGCCCTGACGATGCCTGGATCCGGGCCGCAGGAGGTGATGTTCGCCATCCGGCTGCCGCGGACCGTGGCGGCGCTGATCGTCGGTGCAGCCCTGGGGTTGGCGGGCGCGGTCATGCAGGGCCTGTTACGCAACCCGCTGGCGGATCCCGGCGTGCTGGGGGTGTCAGGTGGGGCGGGACTTGGGGCGGCGGTGGCGATTTCGCTCGGCTACGCGGTGTTTCCCGGGGCAATTGAACTGGCGTCGTTGAGCGCTGCCCTGGCTGTGGGTCTGATGCTGACCTGGCTGGCCGCCCGGTTTCGCGAGCCGGAAATCCTGATCCTGTTCGGCGTGGCGCTGTCGGCGTTTCTGGGAGCGATGACCTCCCTGGTGTTCAACTTCTCGCCGTCGCCCGTGGCTTTGGCGGAGGTGTTTTCCTGGTTGCTGGGATCGGTAGCTAACCGCGACTGGGATGACGTCGTCCGTCAGCTACCGGCGATGGGGGTGGGCGTCGCGCTGTGCGTCTATGCGTCACGCGGGCTGGTGATGCTGACGCTGGGCGAGGAGGGGGCTGCGATGTCGGGCCTGCCGATGACCCGGCTTCGCGCGGCCGCCGTCGCCGGGGCGTCGCTGTTGACCGGGGCCTCGGTGGCCATGGCCGGGATTGTTGGTTTCGTGGGCCTGGCCGCGCCGCATCTGGTCCGTGCCGCCACGCGAGGCGATCCGGGCCGTATCCTTTTGCCCTCCGCGCTGGCCGGGGCGGTGCTGTTGGCCGGGGCTGACATCGCCGCACGGATCATCCCGACGGATCTGGAGCTGAAACTGGGGGTGGTCACCGCGCTGTTCGGGGCACCGCTGTTCGCCCTGATTGCCTGGCGTGCGGCCCGGAGCTGGCGCGGATGAATGCGCTGGCCATGCATGGCGCAACAGTGCTGCGCGACGGCTATGTGGTGCTGGACGCCGCCACCTTGTCTGTCGCATCCGGCGAGCTGGTCGGCGTGGTGGGGGCCAACGGGGCTGGCAAGACCACACTGCTGCGTGCGGCCTTGGGTCTGGTGCGCCTGGCTTCCGGTCGAGCCGAGCTGGGGGGTCGCGTCGTCGGGCAGTTGTCCGACCCTGACCGTGCGCGTCTGGCCGCCTACCTGCCTCAGGAACGCCATGTCGGCTGGAACATGAGCGCCTGGCGGGTCGCCAGCCTCGGCGCATTCGATCAGACGCCGGTTATGGCGCGTGCGACTGCCTATGCAGCCCTGGCCCGGGTGGACCTTCAGGGACTTGAGGAACGCGGTGTGCTGGACATGTCGGGGGGCGAACGGGCGCGAGTGCTGTTGGCGCGGCTGTTGGTGACGGCGGCACCGTTGCTGGTCGCCGATGAGCCGATCGCAGGACTGGACCCGGACGCCCAGCTGCTGGCGCTGGAGCTCTTCCGGGAGGAGGCTGTGCGTGGGGCGGCGGTTGTCCTGACCCTGCACGACCTGTCGCTGGCCGCGCGCTGCTGTGATCGCCTGGTGGTGTTGGCCAAGGGGCGCATCATTGCCAACGCACCGCCCGTGGACGCCTTGTCGCCCGCTGTGCTTGACGCCGCATTTGGATTGACCGGTCGTCTTGAATCCACACTCGAGGGCCCGAGGCTTATCGTTCATCGCAGGAGTTCACAGTGACATTTGCAAAGTGGGTCTTCACCCTGGCCGGCATCTACGGGCTGGCGGTCATGACACCGATGCTCTTCCTCGAGCCTGCCATGATCGCAGCGGGTCAGCCCCTGAGCCACCCGGAATCCTACTATGGTTTTATCGGCATCACCCTGGCGTTCCAGGTGGTGTTTCTGATGGTCGGGCGTGATCCGGCGCGATTTCGGCCAATCATGTTGGCGGCGGTGCTGGAGAAGGTCAGCTTTCCGGCGGCTGTATGGCCCCTGTTCCTGATGGGTCGTACGCCCGGCGTGGTCGTGGTCTTCGCGACCATCGACCTGATGCTGGGTGTCCTGTTCCTGCTGTCATGGCGGCGCACGCGGGCCGTCTGATATTTCACGCCAGGCCTTGGGTCGCCTTGCGAAACGCCCCATGTGTCGCGCCTGACCCTTTTGGAGACTTGCATGGCCTTTTCCCTCTTTGACGCCTCGATCCCGGTCTATCTGCAGATGATGCGCAATCTGGCCGCCCTGCTGGCCAAGGCCGAAGGGCATTCGGCCACGAACGGCGCCGATCTCTCGACCTTCCTGGCGGCAAGCCTGGCACCCGACATGCACCCGTTGATCCGGCAGGTGCAGATGGTCAGTGACGCGGCCAAGGGCGGCGCCGCACGTCTGGCGGGCGTCACCCCACCCAGTTACGCCGACACCGAGACCACGTGGTCGGAGATGAAAGAACGCCTCGCCAAGACCATCGCCTTTGTCGAAACCATCCAACCCAGCCAGGTCGAGGGTCGCGAGACGGCGACGATCGAACTGCCGCTGCCCGGCCGCACCATGACCTTCACAGGCGCGGATTTCCTGCTGCGGTTCTCGCTGCCCAACTTCTATTTCCACGTGGTGACGGCCTACGCGATCCTGCGCAGCCAGGGCGTGCCATTGGGCAAGATGGACTACCTCACCGGCGGCGCACCGGTTCCGGCGTAGGAGGCTACTCCCCACAAATCGACGTCATCCCGGTTTCGCCGCAGGCGAAGACCGGGACCCCCAGCGCAACGGTTGGATGTGACTCCCGTCGCGCCGCGCCGCCAACCCCTTACGGATTACTCGCCGTCACCACTGCACCCGTCGCGGCATATCCATACGCCCCGCGGCGCAGGTCGCGGGAGAGGGTGATGGGGATCGAGCCACCGTTCATCTTGGCGCGATAGACCTGCATGTTCTCCATCACCCGCATCACATAGTTGCGGGTCTCGCCGAAGGGGATGCATTCGATGAAGTCCAGTGGGTCGCTGGAGCCGCCACGAGGATCGCCGCAGAACGCTGACCACTGGGGCAGGCGACCCGGCCCGGCGTTATAGCCTGCGGCGGCCATGATGTAGGAGCCCGAAAACCGGTCGATCAGCTGACCCAGGAACGACGACCCTAGCTGCATGTTGTACTCGGCCTCGTACAGCCGGGCGGGGGAAAAACTCATGCCCATCTTCCGGGCGACGCTGGAGGCCGTTGACGGCAACAGTTGCATCATGCCGCGGGCATCGGCATGCGACCTGACGGCGGGATCGAAACCGCTTTCCTGGCGTGTGATGCCCAGCACCAGAGCCGGCTCGGGCGCACCCTCTACGGCTGGTGTAATGCGCATGGGATAGGCCCGGTCGGCCAGGATCAGGCCCCGCGTCGCGGCTGCCCGGGCCGCCTTCATCGAGGTGTCCTGATCGCCGTAGCCCCGGATTGCGTCCACCAGCAAGGCTGCCTCGAGGGTGGTGGGCACTGTGTCGTCAAGATGCAGTGCGAAGGCGCGGAACAGATCGCGTTGGCCCTGGTCGGCCAGCATGCGCAGCGCTTGCACGACATCCTGGCCCTCGAACGCCGCACGGTCTGCATCGGTCGCGACCGGGTCCTTCGGCAGCACCAGGGCGCGGCCCAGCTTCTCGGCCGAAAGCTGGCCGTAGAACGTGGTCCCGTGTTCGGCGCCTTTGTCATAGAACGCGTCCGCCGCTGCGCGGTCGCCCCGGGCCTCCGCCGCCCGGCCTTGCCAGAACCAGGCCCGGCCCTTGGTGATCGGCGAGGTGCCGATCCGCTCGATATTGGCGAAGTGGCGGGCCGCCGCCGCCGGATCGTTCAGTCGGTTGAGCGCGATCCAGCCCGCGTAGAACTCGGCTTCGGTGGCGTCCGTGCCGACGCTGAGGCCCGAGTTGGCCGCCGCCTGATAGGCTCCACGCCAGTCGTTTGCCCGGATCGCCAACAGGGTCAGGCGGTGACGGTCGTCCCACATGCGCTCGGCGCCGTCGGCGGTGACCAGCTCTTTGGGAAACAGCGGCAACAGGGCCATCGCCTCGGATTCCCGACCTCGACGTCGCAGCGATGCGGCCCGCTCATAGGCCACACCGGGGCTGGATTGCTGGTCCGGCGTCAAGCCCGCAAAGGCGTCATCTCCCGCCCGGCCGTCCGAGCGCATGGCAATCCGCGCCAGCGCCGTCGCCTGCTGGTCGGCGGGCAGCTGGGCCACCAGATCACGCGCTGCGGGACCCTGGGCCCCATAGAGCAGGATATCGACGCGGCGGATGTGGTCGTCGAGGCTCAGGACATCGGCGAACCGGGTCAGCATGGCGCGCTGGGCGTCGGCTTCGAAGCTTTTGTCCCGCCACCAGCTGCGAATCAGATCCGTGGCCTCGGTCTGGCGACCCAGCCCACGAAGGGCCGAGGCCAGCGCAATCGCGCCCTGGGCCGACTGCGGCGGCTGTCCGGCAAACCATTCGACAATCTGTCCCGGCGACTTGCCGGAATTTCCAATCGCGCGTTCGGCGGCGATCTGACGTCGCGCGGGCCGGGGGAAGCCGTCCAGATCGCGCCGGGCCGCATCCAGTTCGGCGAAACTCAGGGACGATGCACTGGTATCAACCAGCGCCCAGGTGACGGTCTTGCGGGCCACGCGGTCGGATATCGTGCTGATGGCGTCCCGGGCGCGCGAAACATCTCCACGTCGGGCGGCGGCTAGCCCTTGAGAGAATCGCGATTGGTCCGATGCG
>JANNFM010000198.1:0-9070 GCA_031379795.1 Alphaproteobacteria bacterium | reverse complement strand
CCTCGGCGTAGGTCTGGACAATGTCGGGGTCACGATGACAGCACCTCCTTCCTCAGGCGTTGTGCCCGAACCGGCCACCTGGGCGATGATGATCATCGGCTTCGGTGCTGCCGGCTCTTTGATCCGCCGCCGCAAGGCTGTGGTCGCCTAGACTTCAGCGCCCGACAGAAATTCGCTGCCGGTCGTAGGGTCGGCGGCGTTTCTGTGCGTGGAATTGTGCGGGCGCAATGTCCGCTTACCGGCACTGAACCTTCGGCCGCTCCCGACCGAGGCTGTGTAAAAACGCGGAACCACGAAAGTTCCGCGCAATATCCTACCTGAAACAGCCGGCCACGGAAGGCACGACGCAAGGCTTGACCGAAAATGGGCGCCTGTGAGGCAAGGAGTTGCGTGCGATTTTGACCGCCGCGAGTTTTTACACAGCCTGCCCCCATCTGAGACGTTCCCAACGTCCGCTTGGCGGACCGAGGCCATCCCGCCAAGCGGTACGCCGATACGGTCAGATTTCGATCTGCTCTGACAAGGCAAGGGCGTCATCCACCTCGATCCCCAGGTACCGAACCGTGCTCTCCAGCTTTCGATGACCCAGGAGAAGCTGGCAGGCGCGCAGATTGCCGGTCTTCTTGTAAAGCAAGGCCACCTTGGTTCGGCGCAGGCTGTGCGTGCCATAGGCGCGGGGCTCCAGATCGATCATGGCGACCCACTCACCAACCAATCTGGCGTACTGACGTGTTGTCAGATGGTCGCCGGGACGCGAGCGGCTTGGAAAGAGCCAGTCGTCCGCGCGCTTGCCCCGCAACGCCAGCCACACAGATAGCGCGTCCCGGCTGGCGTCAGTGATCTCGAACGGCACGGGCCGTCCTGTCTTCTGCTGGATGACTGTGGCTCGGTCCCGCATGATCCCGCCGGGTGCAACATCACTGACCCTGAGCTTGACGAGGTCGCACCCTCGAAGCTTCGCATCCAGAGCGCAGTTGAAGAGAGCCAGGTCCCGGACTTTGCCCGCAGTCCTCAACTGCTGGCGAATTCCCCATATGTGCTTGGGCTTGAATGGGGGCTTTGCCCCGATGATGCGCCCTGTATTCCAGGGCCGTTTGGGCATGCGAAAAAGGTCGACTTGAGCCATGGCTCACCTCCGACTGTCAGCGCCCACCCAGCCGACGGCATCCTACAGTTTCATTGGGAGCACGCCTTTAAGCGGACGTTCCGAACGTCTCAGATGGGGGGATTGCGGTCGTTGCGACCGCTAGGTCCGACCGGTGATTTGACCTGCCGTCGCTGATCCCGCACGGTAGTGATGCGTGGGGGCGTTGAAATGGCGGGCGTGACGGGCAAAAGTGTGCGTCGACGACGGACGGTCAAAGCCGGGCCCGCGCCGACTACACCCGACCCTATCGAGATCGCCATGGAGGCGGAGGCGGGCGACGCCTCACCAGACAGCCCCTCGCGACGGCTGCTGGTCCAGCAGGAACGCCTGATCGAGGAACAGATCCGCCTCACCCGGCTGGAGCGGCTGGGCCGCCGGCTGGCGACCGTGCGCGATCTGGCGATCATGGCCGGTGTCCTGGCCCTTCTGACCCTGGCCGGCGGGATGGTCTGGAGCGCGGCCAACTCCCATCGCGTGGTGGTCGAGAGCTTCGAGACACCACCGACCCTGGCAGCCCGGGGTCTGTCCGGTCAGGCCGCCGCCCAGGCTGTGGCGGACCGCATATCGGCGATCCAGGATGCCACCCGGTCAAACCCGGGCGACCGGCGCACGATCACCACCGGCTGGTCGCAGGAGATCCGTCTTGAAACGCCTGGCGGCGGCCTGTCGCTGGGGGAGGTCGAGCGGCTGCTGCGCGACCGGCTGGGGCACGACGTCAGGCTGGGCGGCACGCTGATCCAGGAGGCGGACGGCGGCCTGGCCCTGACGGTGCGGGGCGACGGCATCGCGGCGCGCACCTTCCGCGGCGGCGTAGAAGACTACCCGCGGCTCGCCGCCCAGGGCGCGGAATACCTGTTGGGCGTCGCCGATCCGGGGAGGATGACCCGGTACCTGTTCACCAACGGCCGCGCCGCGGAGGCCCTTCCGCTGTGGAAGAAGCGCATGGCGCAGGCGCCGGCCGCCCTGCGGCCCGAGATTCTGGTCAGGGGCGGCGACATCCAGTGGCTGCTCGGCGACTATGACGCGTCCGCGGAGCTCTACCGCCAGGCCATCGCCGCCGGAGAAGAGCGTTGGTCGGAGGATGACCTGACCTGGGTGCTGGCCTTTGCCGGCCGCGAGGAAGAGGCCCTCGCCATTACCCGGGAGTACCGACGCCGGCTGCGGGCCGGCGAAGGCCGGGCGCGCGATCCGCTGGCTTCAGCCCAGTTCATCGGCCTGCAGGATTGGGGCAACGTCTACCGGGCATGGGCGGCCAACGACGCGTCGAACCGGACGCAGGGCGGCATTGGCGGCAGCCTGGCCCCTCCGATCATGGCCTATGCCTCGGCGCGGCTGCACGACTGGACCCGCGTCCGCGCCGACCTGATGATCTCCGACCCGGACCACCCCAGCACGGTGGCGATGCAAAGCCTGGTCGAAGGCCTGCGGGCGTTGGACGAGAACCGCCCCGCCGATGCCATCGTGCCCCTCACTGCCTATGTGGCGATGTGGCATGGCGACGAGCGGGTCCGCTACGACCTGCACGATCCACCGTGTCGGCTGGCTCATGCCCTGGCCCTGGTCGGACGGAGGGTCGAGGCGGAGACGGTGATCGGCAAGACCGGGCGCTATGTGGAATGCTATGCCGCCCGGGCTGTCGGGTTCGAGGTCGCAGGCGATCGAGCCGGAGCTGACCGCGCCTTCGCTGCGGCCATCGCCCTCGCGCCCAGCGCGGCTTTCGCCTACGACGCCTACGGTCGGGCTCTCTTGGCTCGCGGCGATCTGGCCGGAGCCCTGGCCCAGTTCGGCAGGGCTCAGGCGCGCGCTCCCCGCTGGGCCGATCCCCTGAAAGCATCAGGTGATGTCTTGGCGCGTCAGGGCCGCTGGGCGGCGTCCCTTGCCACCTATGACCGCGCACTGGGCCTTGCGCCCAACTGGCTGCAACTCCGCCAGGCGCGCAGCGAAGCCTCCAGGCACGCGCCCAGGCCTTCAGCGGGGAGAACTTGATGGTGCAGCCCGCCGCCCCCTCCGACCGGCGGGAGCCCGCCCCGACCACGCCCGACCCCATCGAGATCGCCATGGAGGCCGAAGCTGCAGACACAGCCGCTGACAGCCCGGCGCGGCGGCTGCTTGAGAGCCAGAACACCCTGGTCCGCTGGCAGATCGCCAGCGAGCGGATGGCGCTGTCGCTTCGCGCGCTGTTGGTGGCGGGCTTGGTGTCTGGCGCGGCCGCGCTGGCCCTCATGGTGTGGACAGCGGGGCGGGCCGACGGCCTGATTGTCGAGCCGTTCTCGACTCCGGCCTCGCTGGCGGAGCGCGGACTGTCGGGGCCGGTGATCGCCGCCGAGGTGCTCAACCAGATCGCCCGCCTGGACCGAGAGGCCAACAATCTCCAGTCCATCGCGATCTCCGACTCCTGGTCCGCCGACAGCCGGGTGGAGATCCCGCAGACCGGTGTCTCGCTGGACGAACTCGACCGGTTGCTCAGGCGCCAATTCGGGCACGAGACGCGGGTCGTCGGCGAGGTGGTGCTCTCCGGGGACGGCGTGGTGCTGTCGGCGCGAGCCGGGGCGGACGAGACGGTGCGCGCCTTGGGATCGGCGGATGATCTGCCGCGCATGGCGCAGGGTGTGGCTGAGCAGTTGCTCTCCCAAGCCCGCCCGGCCGTCTACGGCCGTCTCCTGATCTTCCGGGGCCAGCCCCTGGAAGCCGTCGAGCCGGTGCTGCGGCGCGCGGTGGAGCAGAGCCGCACGGATCCACAGCGGGCCGAAGCACTGATGAATCTCGGCGGAGCCTATCTGGTCAACAATCGCATCGCCGAGGCGCGCGACACGCAACGCGAAGCCATGCGGCTGTCGGGTTCGCGACCGAACCGGATGCTCATGGCCGACCAGAGCTACACCGAACGCGCCTTCGGCCGGTACGAGGAGGCGCTGCGCCTGACCCGCGCCTCGATGGGCGGCCCCGAGACAGAGGTCCCCCAGGCCAAGGTGAATGCGGCGGAGCTGACCGGAGACTTCGCGGGCGCGAAAGCGCTGGTTGATCCGGCCGGAACCCGGCGGCTTCGCGGCTACCTCGATAGCTATGTGCATCGCCAGATCGCCGCGTTAATCGGCCTGCACGAAACCTCGGCGGCTAGGGCGCGTATGCCGACCTTGATGCAGACGGCCGTCTGGCCAGCCCGCGGCTCCGGCTTCCGACAGGCGCTGTTGATCAGGGCGGCCGTCGCGGACGAGGACTGGCCTGCTTTGCTGGAGCTGACGGCATCCGGAGCGCCAGCGGCAGACTTGTCGTTGATCGACACCCCGTCGACGGCGTCCTGGCGCGCGCTTGCCCTAGCCAAACTGGGTCGTATCGGCGAGGCACGGGCGATTGCGGCGGCGCTACCGGCGGACTGCGACCCCTGCGTGCGAATTCATGCCCGGGTGGCGGAAATGTCGGGCGATCGGGCCCTGGCCGACCGGTTGTTCGCTCAGGCCGCGCGCCAGGCCCCGTCCTTCGCTTTCGCGGGCACGGAGTACGCGACTATCCTGCTGGCGCGCGGCGACGCGACGGCGGCGGTGCGGGAGGCGACAACCGCGGTCCGCGTCACCCCGCGCTTCGCAGACGCACACGAGGTCCTGGGCGAGGCTCTGCTGGCGCAGGGCGATGCGAAGGCCGCGTCGGCCAGGTTCACCGAAGCCGCCTAGCTCGCCCCCCGCTGGGGCCGCCTGCACCTGAAGTGGGGCGAGGCGCTGGCCAAGCTTGGCAAGGCTGACGAGGCGCGGGCGAAGTGGAGCGCGGCGGCCACGATGGACCTGTCACCGGCGGACCGCGCCGCGCTGCAGGCGCATGGGGTCTGAGATGGCGCGCGCACCGAATAGCACTGCGAAGCGGACACGGGTGAAAGCCGAGCCCGCGCCCACGACCCCGGACCCTATCGAGATCGCGATGGAGGCAGAGACGAAGGACGCCAGTCCTGACAGTCCGGCCCGACGGGTATTGCGCAAGCAGGAAATGCTGATCGGGGCCGATCTGAAACTCCGTAGTCGCCAGATCGCCAGCGAAGACCTCAGTATCGCCCTCAAGCTCCTCACCGCCGCCGCCGGCATCGCGGTCGCGGTCGCGCTGGGCCTGATGATCTGGTCCGCCAGCCGCGCCGACGGTCTGGTCATCGAGGCGTTCTCTGTGCCCCCGGCGCTGGCCGAGCGGGGGATCACCGGCGAGACCCTGGCCCGCCAGTTGATGGACGACCTGGCGGCCATCTCCGATGTCGCGCAGTCGAGCGAACAGCAGCGCGGTCTGTCCGGCGACTGGGGACAAGCGATCTCGATCCAGATCCCGCAAACCGGGGTTTCGCTGGCGCAGATGAACGCCTGGCTGCGCGAGACCTTAGGTCATCAGAGCCACGTCAGCGGCGAGGTGATGGCAGCGCCCGACGGAACCTTGACCCTGGTCGCCCGCAGCGGCTCGCGTGGCCTGCCGGCGCTGACCGGCCAGGAGGCCGGGGTGGCCACCCTGATCCAGCGCACCGCCGAGGCGGTCTACGCCCGCGAACAGCCCCGTAGTATGGGCCTCTACCTTGTTCGACAGCAACGGCACGAGGAGGCCAATGCCTGGTACCGGGGCCGAACGAACCAGCCCGCGCCACGGGATCGCGCTTCCAGCTATCTCGGCCAGGCATGGTACGCCCATGGGACCAAAGGCGATCTGGCGTTCGTGCCGTTGGCGTGGAAATCCATTGCCGCCGACCCGACCTTTTCGAACCCCAGCGCTCAGCTGGCTGGTTTCGAAAGCGGGTTCGGCCATATCGAAAGCGCTTACCAGCTACTGCGCCGGGCCGGTATGCTGGCGGCGCGTGACACGGCCTACGTCCCCCAATGGCGGCGCGAGCAGACGATGCGAATTGGGTCTCAAGTGGCCGCGTCGGTAGGCGATTGGCGCGAGGCGCGCGCCCGGACGCGGAAAAATCTCGGCAAGCACTTTTTGGGTGATGGAAGCACCGGCAACGCCGGCCCCTCAGCAGCGATGGCGAGGACCAGCGCCGCTATGCACGACATCCGGCAGGCTCATGCAGACCTGGCCGCCTATGACGCAGTTACGTCCGATGACTTGAACAAATATCGCTTGGCCACCCTGCATGTGCGGGTGAGCGCACAGGACTGGACCGGGGCCATCGTGGCGGCGGACGCGGTGCTGGCCGACCAGGAACTGCGTCCGGACAAGGGCGTCAATCGCCCGATCCCCCGGGCGCATAAGGCCGAGGCGCTGGCGCATCTGGGCCGGATGGCCGAGGCACAGGCGCTGGTCGGCACGACCCCGCTGGACTGCCAGCCCTGTGTGATGGCGCGGGGCGAGATCGCCGCCCTGGCCGGACAGCCGTCGCTGGCCGATCACTGGTTCGGGGAAGCGGTGAAGATGACGCCCTCGCTGCCCATGGCATCCACGGCCTGGGGCCGGGTGCTGCTGGACCGGGGCCAGACCGACCGGGCCATCGCCCAGTTCGAGGTCGCCAACACCCGGGGCCCGCACTTCGCCGACCCGCTGTCCTAGTGGGGCGAGGCGCTGCTGCGCAAGGGTGAGACCAAGGCCGCGATCAAGAAGTTCCGCGAGGCCGACAAGTACGCACCGAAGTGGGGCCGCAACCACCTGCTCTGGGGCGACGCCCTGGCCAGGATGGGCAAGGCCGGCAAGGCCCGCGAGCAGTGGCGCGCGGCTGCGGGCATGGACCTGTCGGCTACGGATCGGGCGCGGGTCACGGCGTTGCTCCAAAAGCGATGGGGTGGACGCCCCCTGACGGCATCTAAGTGCCAAAGTGGAGGTGTTGAAACACACCACTGCAAAGGAGGCGTCCGTGGGTGAAGTTAGCATAATCGGGCTCGATCTGGCCAAGACGGTCTTTCAGGCGCACGGCGCGGATGCGTCAGGTGCCGTGGCTTTTCGGAAGAAACTTCGACGAGACCAGGTTCTGGCGTTCTTCGCCGGCCAGCCGAGGTGCGTCGTGGCGATGGAAGCCTGCGCGAGCGCGCACTACTGGGCCCGCGAGATCGGTGTCCTTGGTCATGAGACTCGTCTGATCCCGCCAACCTATGTGAAGCCGTTCGTGAAGCGGCAGAAGAATGACATGGCCGATGCGGAGGCGATCTGCGAGGCGGCGCAGCGGCCGACCATGCGGTTCGTCGCGCCGAAGAGCGCCGAGGCGCAGGGCGCGGCCGTGGTGTTTCGCACGCGCGATCTGCTGGTCCGCCAGAGGACACAGTTGATCAACGCCCTGCGCGGCCACCTGATGGAGTTTGGCTTCATCGTGCGGCAGGGCGCCGGGCACGTGGGCAAGCTCATCGACCTGGTCGCCGATCCCGCGTCCGACCTGCCGGCCGAGGCGCGTCCGGTGCTGGCGGTGATCGCCGACAGCCTGCAGGCGATCCAGGCGAGGATCTCGGTGCTGGACCGTGAGATCGCCGCCCGGGCCAAGGCCGATCCGGTCGCCAGGCGGCTGATGACCATCCCGGGCGTTGGACCGGTCGTCGCCACGGCGCTGGTAGCCCTGGCGCCGGACGCGAGTACCTTCCGGCGAGGTCGCGACTTCGCCGCCTGGCTGGGTCTCACGCCCCGGCAGCATTCCAGCGGCGGCAAGGAACGGCTGGGCCGGACCACCAAGATGGGCGAGCGCAGCTTGCGACGGCTGCTGATCCTGGGCGCCAGCTCGGCGGCGAAGAGCGCCTCACGCGAGGAATCGCGGGCGAGCCCGTGGCTGATCGGCATGCTGGCGAGGAAACCGCGCATGCTGGTGACGGTGGCGCTGGCCAACAAGATGGCGAGGATCGTCTGGGCGCTGATGGCCCACGGCGGAACCTACAGAGCTCCGGCCGCGGCGGTGTAACCCCGTCGCAGTCCGAGGCGGTCAGGGAAGCAGGGAAGGTCAGACGAGAGGTATGGCGCAACGGTCAGAAGACGGGGTCGGGAAAACCAGTGAAATGTCCAAGCGCCTCGAGCGCGCCAAAGCGGGATGGACCCGATCCGCGATCTCCATACAGGCCAGCGGCAGTGAACGGTCGCATCAAACAGGCCGGACACACGGAAGCACCTGAACCTGCGCGCTCAGCTCTCGAAAAACCTCTTGCATCCGAAGGGGCGTCCACACACGGACTACCTGAGCTTCCGCTTTGGGTCGAATTTCACCGTTGGCTCGGTGCCCGGAAACAGACGTTCCGGCTCAGCGCCGGAAAGCAGTCCCTCCCAAAGGCAGTTGAGGGGGATCCCACAGTGAATCCCGACCGCCACTCGGTTCAAGTCAGGACATCAGCGCCGTCCAGCCAGTTAGCTCACAACTTCAGAGCGCGCGTCGCCATGCATGTCGGAAAATACCGGGAACGCCCAGTGTCCGGCGTCCCGCGATCCTTGTCCTCAAACATATGGGTCAGGACGAAGCCGGCTTGGAGCTGGCCGCCGATCTGGGCCTGCAGCGTGTGGCTGAACTCCACCGTATGATCACGATCAATGACGCGTTGAAGCTCTTCCGGCGGGAGATCGGCGACGTCGGCATAGGGCAGCGAAAACCGCACCACGAGTTCGCCCCGGTCCTGAGCGTCGGCGTCGAAGATGTAGACGATCGGGTTCATGAATCCCGCGAGCAGCACGCCTCCACGCCTCAGCACACGAAAGCATTCCTGCCACACCGGCTCGATATCGGGTGCGTAACAGTTCGAGACGGGATGGAAGACGATGTCGAAACTGCCGTCGGCGAACGCCGACAGATCGTGCATGAAACCCTGTTGGGTGACGATGGAGAGGTCATCGCGACGCGCGACCGCCTCGTCCTGCGCGAGTTGTTTCGTTGAGGCGTCAAACACGACGACGCGACCGCCAGCGGCTGCCAAAATGGGGCCTTGCTGGCCGCCGCCCGACGCTAGGCATAGGATATCCTTTCCGGCGACCTCCCCGAACCAATCGCGCGGAACCGGCTTG
>JANNFM010000607.1:0-8721 GCA_031379795.1 Alphaproteobacteria bacterium | reverse complement strand
CAGCGGCAGGATCGCGGCGTCCAGCCGGGATTTCTGGGCCGGGGTGAGGTTTGCGCCCTTTAACGCCAGGGCCATGTCGAAACTGGCGGCGGCGACCTTGAGGCGTGCAACGCCGGCGTCCATGGCCCCGAAGTCCAGCTTGGGTGACGGCACCAGCGGCGGCGGGTCGCCGCGTGAGACGGTCGGATCATCCGCCAGCTTGTAGGCGCCGCTGGCCAACAGGCGGGTTCGGGCCAACGCCTCATCGCGGCGGCTGTCGGCCAGCACCTTCACCTCGTTCAGATAGCCCGTCACGGTGTCGGCAAAGTCGCCGTAGCGCTGCACAGGCGTCTCGGCGTCGGCCAGCCGCATCACCATCCGCCCCGTGACCTTGGCCAGGGCGCCGGCATAGGCGTGGCCGGGGTCTACGAAGCGGCTGTGGTGCTCATAGGTGTCGTAGGCCGAGTGATAGACGCCGCCGCTTTGGCCCTCGCCATCAAACCCGATGTTGAGCGAGGCGATTCCCAGGTGCTGCAGGAATGTGGAGTAGTCGGATCCGGATCCGAGCGGCTCGATCGGCAGGTCCCGGGACGAGTCTGCGGCAATCCGGCCGAGCGCGAGCGCCCGGGGGCTTGCGGTGGCTTGCGCGGCGTCGACCTGCAGGCCGGCCCGAAGCCGGTCGCGGACGCGGACGCCGGTCTGGGGGTCGGTCACATCGGCGGAGACCTGGTTGACGAAGTGCTGAAAGGCGTGGCTGCCGCTCACGCCCAGGAAGCCCCGGGCGTTGGTGTCCGAGTTGATGTAGATGACCGCCTTCTTCTGGAGCTCGGCGGCATGGGTCTCGGCCCATTCGGTGGAGCCCAGCAGCATCGGCTCCTCGGCGTCCCAGCTGGTGTAGACGATGGTGCGTTTGGGTTTCCAGCCGGCCTTGACCAGCGCGCCCAGGGACTTGGCCTCATTCATCATCGCCACGTGGCCGGACAAGGGATCGGACGCGCCGAACACCCAGCCGTCGCGGTGGTTGCCGCGCATGACCCATTGATCGGGTGTCTCGCGCCCCTTCAGGGTGGCGATGACATTGAACGCGGGCTTCAGGCTCCAGTCGGAGAGCACCTTCAGGTGGACTTTTGCGTCGTCGCCCCCGCCCACGTGGTAGGTGATCGGCAGACCGCCGCGCCAGGCGGCGGGGGCCACGGGACCCGTGAGGGCCTTCAGCAGGACCTGAGCGTCGCCGTAGGAGATCGGCAGGGTGGGGATTTTCAGGATGGTCTCAGCGTCCTGACGGGCGACGCGTTTGGCGTCTTTCGTGGAACCGTAGCCGGGTGTGGTCGGGTCACCGGGGAAGGTTGTCATGTCGGCCACAGAGCCGCGCTGAAAGCCCCCTGCGGGCCGGGCGGCGCCTTTGGGATAGACGTCATCGGTGGAATAGCCGTCGTCGCGGGGGTCGGAATAGATGATCGCGCCCACCGCGCCGTGCTCCTGGGCCAGTTTGGGCTTCAAGCCGCGCCAGCCGGCGCCATAGCGGGCGATGGCGATCTTGCCCTTTACAGAAATACCCAGACGTTCAAGGGCGTCATAGTCGGCGGGCATGCCATAGTTCACATAGACCAGCGGGGCGGTGACATCGCCCTCGCCCTGGAACGCGACATAGGCCGGGAGTTCGTCCTTGATTCGGGAGGACGTCTCATCGCCGGGGATCGGGGCTTCGGTCAGGGTGGCCGCAAATGGCGCGCCCGATCCGCTGACCAGTTCCAGTTTTACCTCCAGCGGCGTCGGATAGAGGACCTGAAACACCTCCATCTTCGCGTCCCAACCCCAGGATTTGAACTGGGCCAGGGTCATATCGGCGTTGGCCTTGTTGTGCGGTGAGCCCACGTGATTGGGCTCGGCGGCCATGGTCTTGAGCCAGGATCCCATCAGCGCCGGATCGATGAGGCTGTCGAATCGCGCCTCCAGCGCCTTGTCCGGTGCGGCCTGAACCGACATGGGCATCAGCGCTCCCAGGGCGCAGGCGCAGAGCAGGGCCGGCAGTCGCGATCGAATTGTCATGGATTTCCTCGTGGGGTGAGCCGCGGCAAGCTACGCAAAGGCTCGCCGTCAGACCAACGAAAGATTTCGAAACGTACTCTTGCCTCACCCGTTTCAAGGGGGAGGGGGACCCCGCCCGCAGGGCGGGGTGGAGGGGGCGAGGTCAAGCTCCGAGCCTGGTCCCGCCCCGGCCACCGCGCCCTGCGGGCGCGGTCCCCCTTCCCCGAAATCGGGGAAGGCAAGCAAGTCCGGCCTAGCTGTTTCTCGCGCCTTGCCACAAGGCTTGCTAAGTCGGTCGTTGCAAACAGACTCACACCTGGCTGAGGGGACAGCTCAATGACCGCACGCGCCGCTGTGATTATGGCTGCCGGCCAGGGCACGCGGATGAAATCGCCGATCCCGAAGGTGCTGCACAAGGTGGGCGGGCGTAGCCTGCTGGACCGGGTGATCGACACTGTTCAGGCCGCCGGCTGTGACCGCATCCATGTGGTGGTGGGCAACCACAGTCCGCAGGTGCGGGCGCTGGCGGTCAGCCGTCTGGGCGAGGACGCGCCGGTCCTTCAGGATCCGCCCTTGGGGACTGGCCATGCGGTGCTGGCCGCACGTGACGCTCTGGCGGACTTCGACGGCGATGTGCTGGTGGTGAATGGCGACTGCCCACTGCTGACCGCACAGGATCTGGAGCATCTGTTCACGCTCAGGGCCAAGGGTGCGGCGCTGGCGATCATGGGGTTCGAGCCGCAGGACCCGCTGCTGTACGGGCGCATCCTGCGCGGCGCCGATGGCCATGTGATGCGGATCGTCGAGCCCAGCCAGTCGACCGACGAGGTCCGGGCGGTCAAGCTTTGCAACGGCGGCATGTATGTGGCCGATCGCGCCGATCTGTTCCGCTGGCTGGGGCGGGTCAAGAACGACAATCCCAAGGGCGAGTACTTCATCACCGACATCATCGCCGAGGCGACGCATGAGGATGCGGTGGTGCGGGCCAATATCGCGCCGGAGTCGGCGGTGATGGGGGCCGACACCCAGATGCAGCTGTCCCAGGCCGAGGCGATCTTCCAGCGGCGGCGGCGGGATCACTTTCTGGCCGAGGGCGTGGCGATGCCGGCGCCGGAGACGGTGCATCTGTCATGGGATACCGAACTGGCGCCGGGCGCGACGGTGGAACCCTATGTGGTGTTCGGTGCTGGCGTCCGGGTCGAGGCGGGCGCCGTCATCCGGGCCTTCAGCCACCTTGAGGGGGCAGTGGTGCGGGCGGGTGCGCTGGTCGGGCCCTATGCCCGGCTGCGGCCCGGGGCCGACATTGGCGAAGAGGCCCACATCGGCAACTTTGTGGAGGTCAAGAAGGTCAAGGTCGGCAAGGGCGCCAAGGCCAACCACCTGAGTTACCTCGGCGATGGTTCGATCGGGGCCGGGGCCAACATCGGCGCCGGGACGATCTTCTGCAACTACGACGGCTTCTTCAAATACGACACCCATGTTGGTGAGGGTGCCTTCGTGGGGTCCAACACCGCACTGGTGGCGCCGATTTCGGTGGGGGCGGGCGCCTATATCGGCTCGGGGTCGGTGATCACGAAGGATGTGGCCGCTGATGCATTGGCGCTGGAGCGCGGCACCCAGGTGGAGAAAGCGGGCTGGGCCGCCCGCTTCCGGCAGGTGATGGGCGCCAGGAAGGCGGCAGGCAAGTGACCCGAAGATCGCTCATCCCGGCCAATGCCGGGACCCAGATGGCCAGGCGCGTGACAAGACCCAAGTCGCGCCGAGGTGTTCCAAACCCTTGTCCGAGACCTGCGATCCGGGTCCCGGCATTCGCCGGGATGAGCGGAGGTTTGAATGGACGTTGACGGGCAAAAGCGCGCGGCGGGCGAGGCGGCGGCGGCGCTGGTGGAGAGCGGCATGGTGGTCGGGATGGGCACCGGGTCGACCGCGGTCTGGTTCGTGCGGGCGCTGGCGGCACGGAAGCTCAATATCATCGGGGTGCCGACATCGAGGGCGACGGAGGAACTGGCCGCAAGCCTGGGCATTCGCATCGGCGAACTGGGCGAGACCCGGACCATCGACCTGACAGTGGATGGCGCGGACGAGATCGGACCCGGCCTTTCGTTGATCAAGGGCGGCGGGGCGGCGTTGCTGCGGGAGAAACTGGTGTGGGAGGCGTCGAGGCGGTGTGTTGTCATCGCCGACGCCGCCAAGCGTGTGAAAATGTTGGGAAAATACTCACTGCCCATTGAGGTGGTCGCCTATGGGCACAAGACCACGGCGCTCCGGATCTGCGATGCGCTGGCGGAATGCGATCTGGGGGTCGCGCCGATGCTGCGACGCCGCGATGGAGAACCTGTCCGGACCGATGGCGGCAATCTGATCTATGATGCGGCGTGCGGGCGGATCGAGGAGCCGTCGGCCCTGGCGGCGGCGCTGAAAAGCGTGACCGGCGTCGTCGAGCACGGCCTTTTTCTGGACCTGGCCGACCGCGCGCTGATCGGGGGTCCCGACGGTGTGATGGAATACGAACCCTAGGAGGCCCGTGTGGCGGACTACGACTACGACCTCTTCGTGATTGGCGCGGGCTCAGGCGGCGTGCGCGCGGCGCGATTGGCTGCCGTGTCCGGCGCGCGCGTGGGTGTTGCGGAAGAAGACCGGGCGGGCGGAACCTGCGTGATCCGCGGCTGCGTGCCCAAGAAGTTTATGGTCTATGCCTCTGAATATACGAAATCGTTCGAGACGGCCCGTGGCTACGGCTGGGACATTGGCGAGACGCACTTTGATTGGCCTCGGTTCCTGATGGCCAAGGACACCGAGATCGCCCGATTGTCGGGCATCTATGTGCGCAATCTGCAAAACGCCGGGGCCGAACTGTTTCATGGCCGGGCCCGTCTGATCGACAACCACACCCTCGAGGTCGCGGGCCACGGCATCAAGACGGCCGCGAAGATCCTGATCGCCACCGGCGGTCGGCCATGGATGCCGAAGGATGTCGAGGGCGTCGAGCACGCCATCACCTCAAACGAAGCCTTCCACCTGGAGCAGCTGCCCAAGAGCATCGTGGTGGCCGGCGGTGGCTATATCGCCCTGGAATTTGCCTGCATCTTCAATGGCCTGGGCGTCGACACCACCGTCGTTCACCGGGGCCCGAACGTGCTGCGGGGTTTTGACGACGACATTCGCAGCCATGTCGCAGACGAAATGGAGGCAAGAGGTATCAAAGTCAGACTCGGAACCCGGATCAGCAAGATTGAGAAGACCGCCGAAGGTCTGGTGATCGCCTGCAGCGACGGACACACCTCGGCCACGGATGTCGTCATGTTCGCCTTGGGGCGCGAGCCCTACACCCAGGATCTGGGCCTCGATGCCGCCGGCGTGCAAGTGTCGGAAAATGGTGCCGTCAAGGTCGACGCCTATTCCCGCAGCAACGTCGAAAACATCTGGGCCGTGGGCGACGTGACCGACCGCATCAACCTGACCCCTGTGGCGATCCGCGAGGGTGCCGCATTCGCCCAGACCGAATTCTTCAACAACCCCACGACCTTCGACCACGAGATGGTCGCGTCTGCCGTCTTCACCCAGCCGCAGATCGGCTCGGTCGGCCTGTCGGAGGCCGACGCGCGGCACAAATACGGCAAGGTGGACATCTACCTCTCCAAATTCCGGCCGATGAAAGAGACCTTTTACGGAGGCCACCAGCAGGCGATGGTCAAGCTGGTGGTGGAACAGGGCAGCGAGCGGATCCTGGGATGCCATGTGGTGGCGCCTGACGGACCGGAGATCATCCAGATGGCGGCCATCGCCATGAAGATGGGGGTGACCAAGCCCCAGTGGGATTCCACCTGCGCCGTCCACCCGACCCTGGCCGAGGAACTGGTGACCATGCGCGACAAGGTGGCGCCGCCATCGCTGGGCGCGGTGGCGTGACGGCGACGGGCGCCCCGACGCAGGACCGCCTGGGGATCTGGTGTGGCTGGGTGCTGGTGGGCGTGGCCGGCCTCACGCCGTGGATGGCCTGGCTGGGTCCGCTGGGCTTTGCCGCGCTGATGGCGCTGGCAGGTCTGTTGTGCCTGCCGGCGCTGCGGATTGACGTGCGACTGGCGCCGCTCGCGGTCGTATTGCTGCTGGGTCTGGCCTGGGCGGCGCTGTCGAGCCTCTGGACCCTTCATCCGGCGCAGGCTTTGGAAGACAGCGTCGCGTTGAAGCTGGCGCTACAGTTGGTGCTCTACGCGGCGGCGTGGTGCGGCGCCCGCCGGGCGGACCCGGTTCTGGCAGGCCTCGCGGTGCGGGTCCTGGCCTGGGGCCTCGCGGCCTACGGATGCCTGCTGCTGCTGGAGGCGTTGACCGACGGCGGCGTCTATCAGGCGCTGCGAAATCTGATGAACGATCCGATCCGGCCTGATCTGGGTCGCAAGAACGAAGCCCAGGGCAGTTTTGTGCTGGCGTTGCTCTGGCCGGTGGTCGCTGCTGCTGGATACAGGCATGGCGCGCCCTGGTGGTTGGCGGTGCCAATGGCCGTGGGCACAGCGGTTCTGGCGCAGGATTTTCTGTCGGACGCCCCGGTGCTTGCCGTGGGTCTGGCGATCGGCGTGTGCGCCGTTGTCCTGATCTGGCCGCGCAGGGCGCCGAAGGCCATGGGGCTGGTCGCCGCCGGGCTGGTGATGATCATGCCCCTGCTGATCCTTTCGGTTCGCCTGGCCGGACTTGGGACGCACCTGCCGGTCTCCTGGGAGCAGCGCATGGGCTATTGGGCGTTTGCCATGGCGCGGATTGCAGACCACCCCTGGCGGGGCTGGGGCCTGGATGCCAGCCGGAGCTTCAGCCCTGCGATCCAGCTTCATCCGCACAACGGGGCCCTGCAGATCTGGCTTGAACTGGGTTCGATCGGGGCGGTTCTGGCCGCCCTGACCTGGGCCTTCGTCTTCCGCCGCCTTGCCCGCGATGAGCGCAGCTTGCTGACGGCCGCGACGGCAGGGTCGGCGTCGGTCTATCTGTTCTTCGGGTTGGTCAGTTTCGGCGTCTGGCAGGAGTGGTGGCTGGCCTTGGCCGCCCTTGTCGCGGTGGTTGCAACACTGGGCGAAACGCGGGTTCATCCGCGCTGAATTCAAGCCCGTCGACGGCGCGCAACAATGCGCGTAAAACGCCCGGCCCGTCGAAACCCCGGCGGTTTACGACGTTAGAGCCATGACCGAACACTGGACCCCCGCCTCCTGGAGATCGAAGCCCGCAAAGCACATCCCGTCCGACTATCCGGATATGGCCGAGCTTTCGCGTGTCGAGACAGACCTGCGCCGGATGCCGCCGCTGGTTTTTGCAGGTGAGGCGCGCCGCCTGAAGAGCAAGCTGGCCGATGTGGCGGCGGGCAAGGCGTTCCTGTTGCAGGGCGGCGATTGCGCCGAGAGCTTCAAGGAATTCCACGCCGACAACATCCGCGACCTGTTCCGGCTGATCCTGCAGATGGCGGTGGTGCTGACGTTCGCCGGTGGCAAGCCGGTGGTGAAGGTGGGCCGCATGGCCGGCCAGTTCGGCAAGCCGCGCTCCTCGCCCGTGGAAACCATCGATGGCGTCGAGCTGCCGTCCTATCGCGGCGACAACATCAACGGCATGGAGTTCACGCCGGAAGCCCGGATCCCCGATCCCCAGCGGCTGATGCAGGCCTATGCCCAGTCGTCGTCGACCCTCAACCTGATCCGCGCCTTTGCCGGCGGCGGTTATGCTGATCTGCACAACATCCACCGCTGGACCCTGGGCTTCGTGGCCGACAGCCCGCAGGGCGCGCGCTACCGCGAGTTCGCCGACAAGATCAGCGAGACCCTGCAGTTCATGGAGGCCATCGGCGTCACGCCGGAGAGCCAGCCGACGCTGCGCCAGGTGGAGTTCTTCACCAGCCACGAGGGTCTATTGCTGGGCTACGAGGAGGCCATGACTCGTGTCGATAGCACCTCGGGCGAATGGTACGACACCTCGGCGCACCTGCTGTGGATCGGCGAGCGCACCCGCCAGCTGGACGGGGCGCACGTGGAATACTTCCGCGGCATCCGCAATCCCATCGGTATCAAGTGCGGCCCAACGATGGAGGGTGATGACATCCTGCGTCTGATGGATGTGCTGAACCCGACGGACGAGGCCGGGCGGATCTCGCTCTATGGCCGGTTCGGTTCCGACAAGATTGCCGGGCGGCTGCCCGCGCTGCTGAACGCCACCAAGGCGTCTGGCCGCAATGTCGTCTGGGCGATTGATCCCATGCACGGCAACACCCTGACCGCCAACAACGGCTACAAGACCCGGCCGTTCGACCGCATCCTGTCCGAGGTCAAAAGCTTCATCGAGATCTGCAAGGCCGAGGGCGTCCACCCCGGCGGCGTGCATCTGGAAATGACCGGCCAGAACGTCACCGAATGCCTGGGCGGTGCCAGGGCGGTAGGCGAGGGCGACCTGGCCGACCGCTATCACACACACTGCGACCCGCGTCTGAACGGCGAGCAGGCGCTGGAACTGGCGTTCCTGGTGGCCGAGAAGCTGAAGGATGACGCGGGCGTGGTGGCGCAGCGGGCGGTGGCGGGGGTTTAGGCGTTCCCTAACTTGATGGGGAGGGTCGACTCGCCAACGGCGAGCGGGTTGGGGCCAGAGCAATAGCAGATTGAACTTCCTCTCCTGGCCGCGAAAACCCGCGCAACCCCGGACCCAGAAGGGAATGCAAAGAGGTGGGTTGGGACATTTATGAGGGTATAC
>JANNFM010000574.1:0-2080 GCA_031379795.1 Alphaproteobacteria bacterium | reverse complement strand
CGACGATGGGCGCGATCAGCGTCGCGACCGCCTGAGCCTGAGGTTCGGGACGGCGATTCGTTGCGCGCGGCGGCGGACGTTCGGCCAGCAACGCGTCGCGGCTCAGGTCAATGGTGGTGAACTCCGGTCGAAAATAGTCGTCCGGCGGATCCGCCGGTCGCGGCAGAGGCGGCGGGGCGCCAGGCCAGTTGATGGCGGCCACCGCGGCCAGGGCCGCGCCCTGGGCGACCAGTTCAGCCTCGGTCTGGCGAACCAGGGTGTTCTCGTAGACCCGGAGCGAAATGGCGCCGATGGCCGGCATCGCCGCCGCAAACAGCAGAACCCCGAAGAGGATCGTCCGGAGTCGCAGTCGCGGCCACAGACGCGCAATCAGGTCCTTGATCCGCAGGGTCACGCCGCCTGGCCCAGACAGGCTCCGAGGCGGTAGCCGACTCCAGGCCGCGTCTCCACCACGTCGTGGGCGCCCAGGGCCGCGAACTTGCCCCGCAGGTTACGCACATGGCTGTCGATGGTGCGGTCAGTGATCGCGAAGCCGGGGCCATGCAGGTGGTCGATGATCAGATCGCGGCTGAACACTCGCGAGGGTGCGCTCAACAGGACCTTGAGAATCCCGAACTCCGTGACGGTCAGCTGGACTTCCTGATCCCCCCACTGCGCGATCCAACTCTCCAAATCCAACCGAAGCGTGCCGTGGGAGAGCAGTGCCTCGCGGGTTGTCTTCGCTACGGTCCCACGCGTGCGCCGCAGGATCGCCTGTATGCGGGCCACCACCTCGCGCGGGCTGAACGGTTTGACCACATAGTCGTCACCGCCTAACTCGATGCCCAGCACGCGGTCGATCTCATCGTCACGGGACGACAGGAACAGGATCGGCAGGTCGCCCTGCGCCCTCAGGCGTCGGCAGACCTCCAGGCCATCCATCCGCGGCATGTTGATATCGAGCACCACCAGATCGGGGCGCTGCTGCGCCACAGCATCCAGCGCCGCCTCGCCATCCGTGGCTTCCCGCGCGACAAGGCCCGCCTTTTCCAGGGCGAACACCAGCAACTGGCGAATGTGAGGATCGTCGTCGACGACAAGGACCTGCGGCATGGGGCACATGTTCCGGCTTGCAGCCGATGCGTCAACCGCGCCGGCGCAAGCCTTCTATCGCAACTCCACGCCCACCGGGTGCAGGAGGCGGATCAATCAGATGCAGGTTCGGTGCAGACGCCGTCAGGGGTTCAGTTCCAGCCCCTGCAGCGAACCCTCGGCGCGCCAGTCCTCCAGCACCTTGACGAACGCCACCGGCCCCGCGCCATAGGAGCCGTTCTGCTTGGCGATCATCTCCGGGCGACCCTCGTTGTTGTAGTAGCCGGGGGTGCACTCCTTGAGGAAGCCTTCACGCATCATCGACAGTTGCACGATGGTATCCACCCACCTGGCCTCGGCCTCGACGGACGGCTCGATGGTCCGGGCCTGACGCGCGGTGGTCTCCGCCATCAGATAGGCAATGTGCTTGGATTGCTCATTGATCATGTGCGGGAAATTGGCGCTGAAACCCGACTGGGTGTTCGACACGATGAAGCAGTTGGGGAACCCGCGTGACAACACGCCGTGCAGGGTCTCCACGCCATCGGCCCACTTCTCGGTCAGGCTCTGGCCACCGCGACCATAGAGTTCATAGCCGGACCGCCGAGTGAAGCTGGTGCCCACCTCAAAGCCAGTGGCGTAGATCAGGCAATCGACCTCGTACTCACGCCCGTCCACCACGATCCCGTGTTCGGTGATCCGCTCCACGCCCTGGCCCTTGGTATCAACCAGATGGACGTTCGGGCGGTTGAAGGTGGCCAGATAATCGTCATGGAAGCAGGGCCGCTTGCAGAACTGGTTGTACCAGGGTTTCAGCGCCGCAGCGGTGTCAGCATCCTAAACCACGGAATACACGCGGGCGCGGACCTGCTCCATCTTTTTGAAGTCGGCCAGTTGCATCAGCTCGGCGGGGTTATCGACCGTTTCGCCGGCCTCCATCTTCTTGCGGGCCAGCAGCAGGATGTTGCCGATGATGTCGGTCCGGCCGTCCTGCACCAGGTCTTCCTTG
>JANNFM010000190.1:0-3529 GCA_031379795.1 Alphaproteobacteria bacterium | reverse complement strand
AGCCGGTCGAGCGTTTGCACCCCGGCATGGCCCTCCATGTTCGATTGTCCGGCAAGAATGAAGACCTTGATCGGCCCCTTGAATGTCTCCTTTGGCTTGCCCTCCCCGGCCTGCTGGGCCATCGCCGTATTCCCTGCCAATGACATGGCAACCACTGCGCCAATTATTGCTCCCGCTATCACTGCAATCAGTTTCACTTGTGATGCTCCTTTGTGTTACTGCGTCACGGGTTCGAGCGCCACATTTACCTGACGCTGCGTGGGTCAACACTCTTCGTCGGTGTGAGGGGATATGACTTCCCGGCCGTGGTGCTGAACTCCCAGATCTTGTCACCGCAAACGACCCGACAGGGGAGGCCGGACTTGGAGTGGATCACTGCCTCGGTCAAGCGGCCATCGTTCCAGCGCATGTCCACCTCGAATCCGCCCCGAGCGCATAGACCGGTGACCTTTCCGGTCGGCCAGGCCTTGGGCAGCGCGGGCAGCAGATGGATCGCGCCGGTGTGGCTCTGCACGAGCATCTCGCAGTAGCCCGCGGTCGCGCCCAGGTTTCCATCAATCTGAAACGGCGGATGGGAGTCGAGCAGGTTCGGGTATACGCCGGCGCCGCTCGCGCCGTAGATGGTCTTCGTCTCGCGGACGACGTTCAGCAGGCTTCGCAGCATTGTGTAGGCGTGATCGCCGTCCCACAGCCTCGCCCAGAAGTTGATCTTCCAGGCACGGCTCCATCCGGTGCTCTTGTCGCCACGGGCTTGCAGCGAATCCCGGGCGGCCTCGGCCAGTTCGGGCGTTCCCGCCCGGGTGATCTGGCGGCCGGGATACAAGGCGAACAGATGAGAGACGTGGCGATGATCATCCTTGGGATCGTCCTTGTCGGCTTCCCACTCCTGCAGTTGCCCCCAGCGCCCGATTTTCGGCTTGAGCAGTTTGTCACGCAGGCCGGCGATGTGATCGCGGAAGGCCGTGTCATCGCCCAGCACATCGGCGGCCTCGATCGTGTTGGTGAACAGGTCGTAGATGATTTCCTGATCGTAAGTCACGCCTTCTTCGGCGGGGCCATGCTCGGGTGACCAGCCGTCGGGTGTGACGAGCGTGCCGTCCGGGCGTCGCGTCAGGTGGTCATCCCAGAACTGGCAGACTTCCTTGAGCACGGGATAGGCGTTTGTGCGCAAGTAGTTCTGGTCGCGTCCAAACGCGAAGTGCTCCCAGAGATGCTGGGCGTACCACGCGCTGCCGGGCGGGTTCCACTTCCAGAACGAGATGCCGCAGGAGTTGTTCATCGTCTGGACGGTCCAGCCCCTGACATTGCCGTAGTTGCTCCGCGTGTTGGCCGCGCTGACCTCGCGGATACTCGTGACATAGTCGATGAACGGCCGGTGGCACTCTGCGAGATTGGTCGGCTCCGCGGGCCAGTAGTTCATCTCGACGTTGATGTTGGAGTGATAGTCGCCGGCCCAGGCGGGTGTGTTGCTGTCATTCCAGACTCCCTGGAGATTGGCGGGCAAAGAGCCCGGACGCGAGCAGCTGATGAGCAGATAGCGGCCGAACTGGCAGAAGAGCGTTTCGAGACTCGGGTCGTGGGTTGCGTGCTTGGCGTAGGACTCCAGTCGGGCGAGTGTGGTCTTGGCGAGCAGATCGGGCGCGGTGGTTCCCACTTCGAGGGAAAGGCGGCGGAAGAGGGATTGGTAGTCTGTGATGTGGCGAGCGAGCAGTTCGTCCAGGCTTCGCTTCGCGGCGGAATCGACGCGGCTGGTGACGGCGGCGTGGGGATGATCGCCGAGCCACTGCCTGGTGTGATCCTGGACGAAGTTCGTGCCTGCGGCGAGGATCAGGGTCACGCTGTCGCAGTTGTCGAAGGCGAGGCTGGCGGCGGGGACGGCGATGTTCCACGGGTTTGTTGCGTGGGTATCGTCGTTCTTGGCCGCGATGGTGCCGCCCGTGTTCAGCACGAGAAGTTGGGCTTCGTATTCGAAGGCGTTGTCAAGTTTACCTGAGGAGCTGAGCCGGTTGCCATCGGCGGTGATGTGGGCATGGTGCATGTCGGCGAGCTGGATGCGGCCGGTGCAGGCCGCGGGCTTGTCGGCCGTCAGGTGGATGATGATGACGCCATCGGGATGGCTGGCGAAGGCGGTTCGCTGGTAGCGGACGCCGTTGTACTGGTAGGACACTTGATGTACGGCGCGATCGATGTCGAGTTCCCGCCGGAAGTCGGTGACCTTGGCCAGGTCGTGGCCGAGGTGGATGAGGATGTCACCAAACGCCTGATAGGACCCCAGGTTCTGCTCTTCCTCCTTGGGCGTGTTGCCCAGCACGCGGCCCTCGACAGCCATGCGATCACCGGACCAAAGACTGATCTCATTGAACTGGACCCGCTCGATCTCGGTGCCGCCAAAGAGCATCGCCCCCATGGGGCCGTTGCCGATGGGCAAGGCCTCGGTCATCCACGTTGTGGCGGGCCGGTCGTACCACAGGCACAGGGTAGTCGGGGCGTCCGCGCGGGCAGGGCTTTCCTGTGTCAGCGCACCGATGCTCGGCAGTGGTTCGAAGCCCAGCGCGGCCGTCGCCAAGGAGGCGAAGAGCAAGAAGTGACGGCGCGAAAAGGCATTCCTTGGCGACCCCTCTCGAGTTGACATGCCAGAGTC
Source organism: Alphaproteobacteria bacterium (assembly GCA_031379795.1). Taxonomy (GTDB): domain Bacteria; phylum Pseudomonadota; class Alphaproteobacteria; order Caulobacterales; family Caulobacteraceae; genus Phenylobacterium. The sequence goes on along the minus strand of JANNFM010000190.1, from coordinate 888 downwards.
TATGGGATGTGAACGCCGGTCCAACGTGCGAGTGCGTGGCGGGGGCCGGGCGGCGGTCCAACAAGACAGCGCCTCGTCGTGCTCGGGTTCCTGTCATACCCCCCAAGAGGTGCGGCTGCTTGGAAACTGCCTGCCTAGGGAGCCGATAATCATCATCAGACGGTCATGCTGTACACTCACGATACAGAGCCCACGAGGTCGTGGGGGAAAGAACAGTCGGGAAATCCCGGCTGGTTACGTCACCCAGGGAAAGGTCCGTCTGTGAGATCGAGTGCGCGGGCTGGGTTTATCATCATGGCTACGGCTTTGCTGCTGAGCTTGCCAATCATGGCGGCTGCCGCGCCGCCGGATCTCACACAGGGCGGCAAACCAGACAGCAAGCATCGTTTGACGCTGGGAACGTCATGTCCGAGCCGAGTCGTAATCGGTACCGCGATGGTGCGAGAGCCGCAGTTTGGCGAAGGACGGAACGAGCGTCTACGCGCAGCCTTCCGGGAAGGGCCGCAATGCCGGCCATCTGCCGACGAAGTGGGCCGAATCATGGGAGACCTTGGAGCGAAGCACGACAACCTGGCGCGTCCCGGCACCGGTTGCAGGGGCGACAGAAACGCGAATAATGGAGGGAGTCCAGGCGAATTGAATGGTCGGGCCTTCACGGAGTTGCGGAGAACCGGGAAGGGCGTTTCGTGTTCGTCCGCCACTCCATGGAGCGATGCCACAGCCTCGGAGCGTTCCTGAGAAAGGCCCGCGTCATCGGCAACGTCATGGCGAACAGTCACCACAACAGTTCCGTGTCGCCGCCGGCTCCCGAGTTTGGCTTTGTCAGTTCACGACCCGCGCAGATCTGGGAGGAAGGACTGATCTGCGGGAACGGCACTATCGGTGCCA
>JANNFM010000555.1:0-2841 GCA_031379795.1 Alphaproteobacteria bacterium | reverse complement strand
ATACGGCTCAGACGCCATAGGCGGCGTCGCCAACTTCATTACACGGAAGAACTTTTCGGGACTTGAGGCTCAGGCCGACTATCGCTACGTCGATGGCTCCAAGGGCGACTACACCGGCAGCCTGTTGTTTGGCTGGGTCGGCGATACGTCGAATTTGCTGGTCAGCGCCGCCTATCAACACCGTTCCGAGTTGAGCACGACGGATCGGCTTTCAACCACCCTGCCGGACTACAATACGAACCCGTCGGGCTGGTCAGTCCTCGGCAATCCGGGCAACTTTATTCTGCGGAATGGCGCTGGCGGGACAATTGTAAACGCAGCTGGCTCTGGAGGCGGCGCGTTCGTTCCGGATGCCAACTGCGCTGCGGTCGGCGGCGTGCCCAGGTTTTCCGGTGCCACTCCGATATGCCTGTTCAGCTTCATCCCGTTCGACAACCTCGTCGAGGAACAGGACCAGTACCAACTCTACGGAGAATTTAACGCTGACGTAGGATCGGCGGCAAAATTCCATGTCGAGGCGCTCTATTCACAGACTTCCGTTCCTGGCATTCGTTTCTCCCCAGCCTATCCGCAGACGTCTGGGCCGAATGGGCCTGGGAGCGTGGGACTCTACACTGTCCCGGCGACTAACCCCGGGTTCAACACCTTCCTTTCTCAAACCGGAAACGCGGCCCTTATTGGGACCGCGCAGAGCGCCGCGCTCGGCTTCTGGCGTCCCTTGGGCAATGGGGGAAACAACACCACGGGCGGGCTTGGTGGCCAGAAGGGAAGCCGGAAATTCGAAGAGTTCCGGATCTCGGCCGATCTGAAGGGCGAGACGGGTTTCGCCGGGATTGGGTACGAGGTCGGCCTGACCTACATCCGCGAGCTCGCCGATCAGCAGACCACTGACATCCTGATCGATCGCCTCCAGCGGGCTCTGAATGGTTTCGGCGGGACAAACTGCACGGGTGTGACCCCAGGCGCAAATGGGTGCTCCTACTATAATCCCTTCTCCAACGCCTATGCCGGCAACCCGGCCCTGGGCTTGACGAACCCCGGTTTTGTATCAGGTAACGCCAACTCCAGGGAACTGATCGCTTCGCTGTTTGATCGTCAGAAGTTTAATTCGGAGCAGGACACGTTTGTCGTTGACGCTGTGTTCAACGGCACGCTGCCCATCACACTATCGGGCGGCGATGTCGGCTGGGCGGTCGGGGCCCAGTATCGCAAAATCAACTACGACCAGAAGATCGGCAGCCCGTTCTACAACTCGCAGGTCACACCTTGCCCGATCGCAGGGTCGACGACCTGTGCGTTCCGGACGGGCCCCTACATCTTCCTTGGCCAGAACTTCCCGCTCTCGCTTGAGCAGGATGTGTATGCCGCGTTTGCCGAACTGAACGTGCCGATCTCCGACGCCATCAACGTTCAGCTTTCCGCGCGGTATGAAGACTACGGTGGCCAGACCGGTTCGACCTTCAATCCACAATTCCGGACCAAATGGCAGCTTGTCGACTGGCTCGCAGTGCGCGGGTCAGTAGGTACGTCGTTCCGCGGTCCCACCGCTGGAAACGTGGTGCCGACTGGCGGAACAAGTCTTTCCGGGATTGCCGCCTCCGGTGGCAACTTCAAGTCGGTGGATAATTTCGGAAATCCCGGTACGGCGGCGGAAACGGCGTTCACATACAGTCTCGGGCTTATCGTTCAGGCTGGCCATCTTACGGCTACGGCGGACTACTGGTCTTACAAGCTGAAGGATCAGATCGTGTCCGTCCCGGCGAACATTGTCGCCACGGCGGTCGCGGGGGTGGGTAACGGCAGCCAGCCTGTGAATTGCGCCAGTCCGCTGCGTAGCCTGCTGACCTTCAACAATGGCAACGCCTGTATACAGGGCGTTACCGTCGGCAACGACATCGCACGAATTCGCGCCGACACCACCAACGGTCCAACTATCAAGACAGATGGCATCGACGTCGATGTCACCTACCGGTTCGACGACCTGATGGGCGGATCCCTCGATGTGGGCGGGAACGTCAGCTACGTACTCAACTACACACAAGCGGCATTCGTCTTCGGTGGGCTCACGGTTTCGCCAGCCTATCAGGCTGCGGGTTTCACGAATTACGAGCGCCTGCCGGGGACCATTCCAGATTGGCGCGGCCAGTTCTTCGCCGACTACACCCGCGGCGCGCACAATCTGCGCTGGACGATCAACTATATCGACGGAGCCACAGATGATCGCGGCCCAACCGTGGTGCAAACCGGCTCATCGACCAACTGCAGTGTCGCCAACGCCCGGTTGGGTACGGCTATCAACTGCGCGCTCACGACATCTGGGCTCAAGGTGAAATCGTTCATCACTCATGACCTGACCTATCGCTGGGTGATGGAGAATGACCTGACGCTGACGGCCTCGGTGCTAAATGCTCTGGACCGCGATCCGTCCACTGCAAGACTTCAACTCAACTACGACCCCTTCGTCGGCAACCCGCTGGGCCGCACGTTCAAGATTGGTGCGCGCAAGAAGTTCTAGACGTCGCGACCCAACTCACCTGAAATCGACGCCGCTCCTGCGAAGGGGCGGCGTTTTTCGTATGCAAGGACACTTCGATGACCGCGACGCTCCACGGTATCCGCAACTGCGACACCATGAAGAAGGCCTGGACCTGGCTGGATGATCATGGCGTCGCCTACGGTTTTCATGATTACAAAAAAGTTGGCGTCACCCGCGACATGCTCGACGCCTGGGTGAGCAATGTCGGGTGGGAGGTGCTGCTCAACCGGGCCGGCACTACCTTCAAGAAATTGCCTGATGCCGACAAGCAGGGGATCGATGCCGCCAGGGCCGTCACGCTGATG
>JANNFM010000504.1:0-5371 GCA_031379795.1 Alphaproteobacteria bacterium | reverse complement strand
GGATTCTTGACGCCAGCCGCCTCCAACGCAGGTAAGAGCATTGGCAGATTCATCGTGAAGAACCCCGGCTCGACACCGTACTTGGTTGTCACGTGATCCGAGAACATCCGGAAAGCGTCGTGATATCCTAGCCCCAGGATCAAATCGGTGACAACATTCTGGAGGAAGATGATTGGCGTCGTCAGGCCAGTGAAGGCCTTCATTTCCGCATCGATCAACAGCGTGACGACGCTTTCGACGTCCTGTGAAAACAACGCCTTTCCACCACGAACCATCGTATCCATCAGACTGCCCTTGGGCAGGAACTGCTTTAGCGCCTCTAGTGGCCCAAGCTCCGTCATGGCATTCGCGTATTTGTGAGCGTAGGGCATGCCAGGATAGATACTGAGGTTCTCCCAGCGGCCGGGGTCGCGCTTCACGATCTCGGTGACCTCGATCATTCGCTCGTGAGTAGTGCACATGAAACCATGCACCCCCGCGGAATAGGCATCGTGAAGCACATCAACAATCGCGTTGATGTCCTGGAATCGCATGAGCTGCTGCCGCGCCTTGTCCTCGGACATGTGATTGACGCCGAAGAACTGATTGTCGCCGAAGAATATGCGGTCCATCGGAGGATTAGCCGTTCGTTGCTGTTTGCGAGCGGGCGGAGAGAAATGCCGCCACATTCTGGATCATTTCGGGTTGGGCGTACTGCGAGATACCCTCCGAGGGCGTCAGAGGATGATCAAGCAGACGGGTCATGGCGGCCTGGAGTTCATCAGTCGAGGATACAATCAACAAGCCAGGAACGGTGCGAAAGCGGTCAGCGGTGTGAAGCTGATGGTCTGTGGTGTGTTCTTGCTGGCTCGCCAGACGCGGAAGCAGCAGCATCTGCTTGCGGATTTCCAGACCCTGCAGGATCGAGCCCATACCTACGTGAGCGACGAACAGTTTGCAGGCTTCCAGCCGCTGCCGATACTCGCCTTGCGGCATAATGCGCGTCCAGGGCGCGTGGCGCGGCTTATAGGCTCCATCGCCGATCTGAATGAAGACATCACGATTCGGATTTGCGCCGGCCCAGTCATCAATCGATTTCACGAATCGATCAAAAGGCAGCATTGATCCCACCGAGGCGAAGATCATACGACCGCCCCCCAGCATGGCACGCCTTCTCTCGCCGCCACCTCTGGCCATTGAGAAACCACCTGATGCGCCAATCGTTTTGCCACGCGCCCTGACGTCGACATCCGTTCCGAGTTGGCGATGCTATCGACCCACAGCGTGCGCGCGCCAATTAGACGCCCCAGGAGGATAAACGCCAGCATGGGCGCAGATCCCGTCGTGACAATCGCCTTAGGACGTTCACGTAGAAGAACGAAAACCGCCTTAGCAAACACGGGCATGAATGATTTCACATCAAAGCGCGATGCGTCAGGCACCACGTAGTAGCGACTGGTCGGAACTTGATCAGCGTAGCTCTCGAACATCGAGACATAGACCGTCTCGAAGCCCTCAAATGCAGGGCGAAGGCGCTGCAACTGCACCCAGTGTCCACCTCCGGAGGCCAAGGCGAGAAGTATCGGTCGCGGTTTGGACATGCCCTAACGGCCCAGGATGCGGGCGAGCAATCCCTGGCGTCTGGCCCCTCCGCCAGCACTCGAAAGCATCGAGGGCGGCGGAAGTTCGGCTCGGGCGCGCGCACGAATGAGCTCGAGGGTGAAATCAGTCTCCGCGGCGCTGCGGAAGTCGTTGACGCACGCTATCCTGGCGGCCGCAGTGGCTTCTCCGAAGCCCTCCATCTGGGCGGTATACTCTTCACCCCGTAGATAATAGTCGATCGGCGGCGTGAGATCGGTGATGTAGCGCACCGTCCAACCTCGGTTGTAACCTGCGGGAACCTCTCCCGTTGCGCCGACATAGACCTGAATCTCCTGACGATCCGCTACGATCTTGCCCCCATCACCCCAAATGGTGATCCGGGTGCTCATCTTGCGCATCGTCTCGTCTGACCAGTTCACAGAGACCTGGCCTGAAACGCCATCAGGGAAGCGCAGGCTGGCATAGACCGCATCCTCGACCTCCGACGAGTACTGCTTTGTCAGATCAGCGCCGATGCACTGCACAGGACGCCCCACGTACCAGTTCATCAGATTGATGGGGTGGGCTGCGTAGTCATAAAGACATCCGCCGCCTTCACTGGCGTCACTGCGCCAGGTCTTGCCAACGGGTTTCAATACCACTGGGCCGTAGGACTCGGCATGGATGTGCCGAATTTTGCCGATCGCACCCGCGCTCAGGAGGCGCTTGGCCTCCATAAAGGTACCCACAAAGCGATTGTGGTACCCCGCCTGACAGACAAGGCCCTTGTTCGCAGCTGACGTGGCCAGCGCCTCGCTGGTCGCAGCAGAAAGCGTCAGGGGCTTTTCGCAGAAAACGCTCAGCCCCCTATCCAGGGCTTGACCGATCATGTCTGCGTGAAAGCGGGTTGGCGTTGCAATGATGACGGCCTGCAGTCCCGGCTGCTGAACCAGTTGAGCATAGTCAGCGACATATGAGATGCCGCAGTGCTTCTCGACCATATGGCCCAACAAGGTAAAGCTATCGCAGACGGCCACGAGGTTCATTCGGTGGCTCGCATTGGCGATGGCGAGGTGGGACACGCCCATCTTCCCCAGCCCTACCAGCCCAACATTGATGGGGTCCGCCCCGCTCATCGCATCTCCTCGAGTATACAGCATCGACGTTCAAGCGACGTCGCCAAGCGCATGGCCTTCGTCTCAGCCGCCGCAATAGGCGATGGGTTCGTAAAGAAGTGTTATCGGTGACATCTATTGCAGACGAGGGCTTACCTCACCGCTCCGCCAATTCCCGCAGGTACTTCCCATACTCGCTCTTGGCTTGCACGTTGGCCTGTCTCAGCAGGGCCTCGCGATCGATCCACCCGTTCTCGAAGGCGATCTCCTCAAGGCAGCCGATTCTCAGACCCTGCCGCTGTTCATAGGTGCGGATCAGTTCACCGGCCTGGATCAGACTGTCGTGGGTGCCGGCGTCTTCCCAGGCAAAGCCGCGACCCAGCATCTCCACGTGCAGCTCGCCTTGCTGAAGATAGAGATCGTTGAGGGCGGTGATTTCCAGCTCGCCGCGGGCCGAGCGCTCCAGCGTCCTGGCCATCTCGCTGGCGCGTCCGTCATAGAAATAGAGACCCGTGACGGCGAGGTTGGACTTCGGCCTGGTCGGCTTCTCCTCGATGGAGAGCGCGCGGTTGTCCTGCGACATTTCCACCACGCCGTAACGCTCAGGGTCGTGCACCGGATAGCCGAACACCGTCGCGCCGTCCTTGCGGGCGTCAGCCGACTTCAACATCTGCACGAAATTCTGTCCGAAGAAGATGTTGTCGCCCAGGATCAGCACGCTGGGCTCGCCGCCGACAAAGTCCTCGCCCAGCAGATAGGCCTCTGCCAGGCCGCCCGGCGTCGGCTGGATCACATACTCGAACCGCACCCCGAACCGAGAACCATCGCCCAGCAGGCGAACAAACCCGGCCTGATCCTCGGCAGTCGTGATGATCAGGATTTCGCGCACGCCTGCCAGAAACAGCACCGACAGCGGATAGTAGATCATCGGCTTGTCGTAGACCGGCAGCAGTTGCTTGGAGACCGCAATGGTCAGCGGATGCAGGCGCGTGCCCGCGCCGCCGGCCAGGACGATACCTTTTCTCACGGTCTGGGGCCTCATGCCTTCACCAGTCCAAGGCGCTCGGACTGGAAGCCCCGCTCGCGGATCCGCTCAACCCAGCCGTAATTGTCCACATACCAGCGCACCGTTTCCTCAAGGCCCGTCTCCAGGGGCATGCGAGGCGCCCAGCCCAGTTCTCGCTCCAGCTTGGATGAGTCGATCGAATAGCGGAAGTCATGGCCTGGGCGGTCGGCGACGTAGGTGATCTTGTCGGCGTGCGGCGTATTGGCCGGGGCCATCTTGTCGAGGTGGGCGCAGATCAACTTCACCACTTCGATATTGGCCTTCGTCGAGTCCCCGCCGACGCAATAGGTCTCGCCCAGGCGGCCCCTGCCCAGAACCAGCAGCAGTGCCTCGGCGTGATCGTCCACATGCAGCCAGTCGCGCACCTGCCGCCCGTCGCCGTAGACCGGGATGGTCTTGCCCTCCAGTGCCCGCGTGATCACGGTCGGGATCAGCTTTTCGGGGAAATGGTAGGGGCCGTAGTTGTTCGCACAGTTGGTGATCACCACCGGCAGGCCGAACGTGCGATGCCACGCGCGGACAAGGTGGTCGGCCGCCGCTTTGGACGCCGAGTAGGGCGAGTTTGGATCGTAGGGTGTCTCTTCCGTGAAGTCGCCGTCCTCGCCCAGCGCGCCAAACACCTCGTCGGTCGAGACGTGATGGAACCGGAACCCATCCTTCCGGGCGCCATCCAGTTTGGCCCAGTAGGCGCGGCTGACTTCCAGCAGCACCGCCGTACCCATCACATTGGATTGCACGAAGTCCAGCGGGCCTTCGATGGCGCGGTCGTTGTGGCTCTCGGCGGCCAGGTGCATCACGGCATCCGGCTGGTGGCGCGCGAACACCGCTTCCATGACTGGCCGATCACAGATGTTGGCCTGCGCAAACGCATAGGCGGGGTCATCCGCGACGCTGGCCACGTTCTCCAGATTGGCCGAATAGGTCAGGACGTCGACGTTCACCACCTGGTGCCCGGCCGCGATCGCCCGGCGCACGACGGCGGACCCGATGAACCCGGCCCCGCCGGTAACCAATAGCTTCAAGAGCGCCCCCGGGAGCGTGAAAATGGACGGCCCCACTTACAGGGAAAAACCGCGTGTTCAAGGCCGTGGAGTCTATCCGCCGACTGCCTAACGACGAATAACCAGACTCGCAGAAGATCAATCTAGATCATATCACCCACCGCCGCATCCAGCAGCAGGAACACCCGACCATCCTGCGTGACCAGCAGGCCGGCCAACGCCTCGCCTGCCGGATCACGGGTCGAGGCTTCCAACATCAGCGCCTTGTACCGGCGGACATAGGTCTCGGACTTTCGCTTGAGCTCATCGTCAGTGAACAGGCGGCGCGCAATCCGACGCGTGGCCGCCGGCGCCAACCGCCGGACGACCTCTCGCCCACCTTCGACATCGCCGGTCTGAACAACAGCTGCAATCTCCTCGACGCGTAGCGTCGGCAGCAACCGCTCCGGATCAACGCCCATTCGCGACAGCTCCAGGGCCAATGTCTCGCTCAGCCCCTCGCCTTCACCATCTGCACCATCCAGAGATGCCAGCACGTTGCGCCAGGTCCATCCGTCGCCGCTGGTCTCTGGCGGGCCAGGGGCTTCCGAGACGACTGACGGCCCGCCGGCCGCTTCGAAGATCGCTGT
>JANNFM010000503.1:0-11655 GCA_031379795.1 Alphaproteobacteria bacterium | reverse complement strand
GATCAGCTTCCAGACTGTCTCCTATTCGAGCACCTTCGCCCAAGCCTATGACGCGACCAACACGCTGGTCGCGTCGATCAGCGAAGACCAAGGCTTCCCGATCTCTGAAGCGATCAACACGCTTAGCGGCGTGGGCATCACCAGGGTGGTGTTCAGCTTCAATGGCGGGTCTAACGGCCCGGCGATCACCAACCTGACCTTCAACTCCGGCACCGTTCCCGAGCCCGCGACTTGGGCGATGATGATCATCGGCTTCGGCGCCGCCGGCTCGATGATCCGCCGTCGCTACGCTTTGGTCGCCTAGACTTCAACGTCTGACAGACACGCGCCGCCGGTCGCAGGATCGGCGGCGTTTCTGTGCGTGAAGAGCCGCTCGGGCACCCCTGTTGACTGGGTGAGGGCGCTGCCGGGAACGATGGTGGAGGTGCACTGCGTCTGTGATCCCGAGGCTGCCGAGCGCCGCTTTCGGGAACGACGCCGCCACCCTGGACACAACGATGACGCGCGATTCCCGGCGTTGAGCCGCCAGCTTGAGCAACTCTCGAAGCGTGGCCCGCTCGGGTTGGGTCCCACGGTCATCGTCCGGACGGACGAACCCTTTGACCTGGCCGGCGTGATTGCGACGATTCGTCAACACATCGACTGAGCGAGCGGTCGCCGCCGACGTTTTGGAGCGCCGTTGCTACGCCGCAAACCGCGCCCGAACCGCTATGGCAGCCGGCCGACCATAGCACCGTTTCAGCCACGCCGAGGTCGCAGCGTGCCGGCCCATATCCAGTGCCGACGCACGCGAGGGCGACAGCACACAGGCGACATTGAAATCGGCGATGGTGAAATGATCGGCCGCCAACCACTCACGATCCCCGAGCGCGGCATCGAGATGATCCAGCCCCTTGTGCGCCTCGGCCAGGGCAAAATCGGCTGCGGGCCCGCTGTAGACCGGATTGCCACCGTCGCGCCGGACCCAGGGTTCGAGATGCTGCTGCGCCCAGAGCGACCAGCGCCACGCCACCGCCTCTGCTCTTGGATCGGCAGGATAAAGCGCACCCGCTCCGGACGAACCGAACGTCCTGGCCAGGTAGAGATTGATCGCGAGCGACTCGCCGAGGCCGAAACCATCGTGGTCGATAGCGGGCACGGCCCCCGCTGGATTGATTTCGAGAAATTGAGCCGTCTTTAGCCAGGGGTCATCCCAGGCAATCGGCACGTGCTGGTACTTGAGGCCGAGTTCCTCGGCGATCCAGAGGGTGCGCATGGTGCGCGAGCGGGGCGAGCCATAGATCGTGAGCGCCATGGACCATCATAGCAGAGTTTGGCGCCAACTGTGAGACACGCCGGGACAGCTGGAGCGGCGCGCCGGTTGCCCGGCGCGCCGTCCGTTATAGGCCTAGAACGACTTGCGGACCGTGGCGCCGTAGGTGCGCGGCGGGTTGGTCAGGAAACCGTAGCGGGCGCGCAGGCCGCGCTCGCGGTCGATGGCCAGCCGGGCGCGTTCGTCGCCGACGTTGTTGATGAAGGCCGCAGCCTCCCAGCCGTCGCCCCGGACGCCAACCCGGAAGTTGACGATGTCATAGGACGGCAGGTTCAGCGGGAAGGACAGCTGAGCGGCCGTGGTGGCGCCGATGTTGCGGAACAGGTTGGCCGTGGCCGGGTCGTTTTCCTGATCGGAGATCTGGGTGAAACGCTTGCCGACATACTGCCAGGTCAGGTTCGAGAACACGTCCATGCCCTCGCTGATCTCGCGCTCGTAACCCACGCTGAACGAGGTCTGGAACTTGGGAACCGTGGGAAGGCGATTGCCATCCCGCAGACCCTGGATCGGGGCGCCGGCGGCGTTGCGCAGGCTGGAGGTCAGCTTGGCATCGTTGTAGGAGGCCGTGGCCGCCACATCGAAGTTGTCGCTGATCCGGTAGGCGAACTCGGCGTCGAAGCCGGTCGACTTGGCGCTGGGGACGTTGGCGATGATCCGCGAGGAGCAGCTGCCGGCATCAATCGTTGCCTGAAGGTTGGAAATATCGGCGTAGAAGCCGGCCACCGTCAACGAGCCCTTGCCGCCCAGTTTGGCCTTCATGCCCGCTTCGTAGTTCCAGACCGTCTCGTTCTTGAAGCCGGGCGTGGAGAGTGCGCCGAAGGTGGCGAAATCGCCGGGCGTGCAGAGCGGGCGGTTGAGCGGATCGTTGATCCCGCCGAGCCGGAAGCCCTTGGAGACCTGGGCGTTCAAGGTGATGTCGTCGGTGGCGTCGAAGGCGATGATGACGCGCGGGGCGACATTGTCGGCGTTGGTCTTGCCGGGCACCGCGATGGTGGTGTCGGCGAAGATGCCGTCAAAGGTCAGCGTGCGGCTTTCCTTGTAGTCGGCGTAACGCAGGCCGGCGGTCACAGCCAGGCGGTCGGTGAAGGAATAGGTCGCCTCACCGAAGATCGCGTACTGGGTCTGCTTGTAGGGGACCAGCGAGAAGTAGAGGTGGTCGGTCGGGGCCACCACGCCGCGGCTGGGGATACCACTGGCGGCCGAGAAGCCGGCCACGGTCAGGTCCTGGGCGTAGTCACGGTCGATGCGCGAATAGAAGCCGCCGATCACCCACTGAAGCGGGCCTTCGCCATTGGAGGCGACGCGCAGTTCCTGGGTCCAGGACTTGGCATCGGTGGTGTCGGCCAGCGGGGCGTTGATCGTGTAGATCGCCGGGGACAGGCCGATGGAACCGCCGGTGATCGAGCCGGTCAGGGCCGTGGCGTCGCGCAGAACCAGCACATTGCGGTCGGTGAAGGTCGAGACCGACGTGAAGCGCAGGTCGCCGGCATCGTATTGCAGGTTCAGGTCAGCGAGCAGGAACTCGTCCTCGAATTTTTCCTTCAGCTGGGTGTACTGCTTCGTGCCCCCCAGCTGGACGCGCGGGCGCGTGGTCGTGAACGGGTTGCCCAGGATGTTGAAGATGTCGACGCGGTTGAAACCGTCGACGTCGATCTTCTGGTACTGCAGGCGCGGCGTGATGGTCAGAGCATCGGAGGGCTTGAAGGTCAGGGCGGCGCGGAAGCCGCGGCGGGTGCCATCGTTGACGTCGCTCTTGACGCTGCCGTTCGGCTGAACGGCGTCGATGAAGCCGGGGAACTGGGTCGCGAACGCGGTGATGCGCAGGGCGGCCTGGTCGTTCAGCGGGATGTTGACCATGCCCTTGAGGTCACCGCCGACGTCGCCGCCTTGCACCTTGTTGAGCGTGGCTTCGATCGTGCTTTCGAACGCGCCGATCTTGGGCTGGTTGGTGATGTAGCGCACGGTGCCCGACAGCGAGCCCGAGCCGAACAGGGTGCCCTGGGGGCCGCGCAGCACTTCGACGCGGTTCAGGTCGAACAGGTCGAGGTCGGGGGTGAAAAGCGACATCGAGATGACGCTTTCGTCGAGGTAGACGCCGACCTGCTCCTTCACGCCCGGCTGATCGCGGACGATCTGGCCGGCGGAGATGCCGCGGATGGCGATCTGGCTTTGGCCGGGGCCGAGGTTCTGGACCGAGAAGCTGGCGACGGTGCGCGACAGATCTTCGATGTTGGTGATGCCGCGGTTGCGGATGGTCTTTTCGCTCTGCGCGCTGATGGCGAAGGGCACGTCGATCAGGGTCTCCTCGCGCTTCCGCGCCGTGACGACCAGTTCCTCAACGTCGTTGTCCGCCGCAAAGGCGGCAGGGGCGGCGGTAAGCGCCACGGTGAATGCCAGGGCGCTCGCCTGGGCGACCAGCAGGGTCTTGTTGATTTGCATGAAGTTTTCTCGCTCTCTGGGCGCGACTCTTGGGTTGGTCGCGCTCGATGCCGGCCATTTAGCCTGAGGCGGTACTATTTCAGGCACAAATGATAACGGACTGTGTCTGATCGGTCGGAGTATGTGACAAAAATCGCACAACGTTCGGCAGCGGAGTCCAGCTTGCGAGATCAGCCCGAGGTCGTTCGCCTGTGAGGGGAATTGCGCCTTCAGAATTCCCCTGTCCGGTGTTTTGGCTTCCCCGAAGGCCTCGGAATGCCGAATGTGTGTGCAGATCAGGTCACCACGGCATTTGCTACCGCCACCGGGCGCACGGCAGATCGCCCACAAGTTTGGGAATACCGCATTGAAACTCTTCGCCATGGCGATTGCATCGGCCTTCGTGGTGACCGCAGGCTCCGCTCAGGCGGCCACTGTGAGCCTCACAGCCCCCGTTTTCAGCAGCGCATTCGAGCCGGTGTCGTTGCTGGCTGCTGGCGAATTGGATGCGTCGGCCACGCCCGCCGTCCACGCCGTTCACATGACCATGTCCCCCGGGGGCCCGACCAGTCGCCTTCCGGAACCCTCGACCTGGGCCATGCTGATCATGGGTTTTGGCGCAGCGGGCGCCGCGATGCGGCGGCGTCACAGCGAAATGACCTATCGACTTGAAGAGCGTGCGCCACATGGCGGCGTCATGACGGAAGAGTTTGCCGCGCCAGATGACGACGCCGCACTCATCCGGGTTGCCGGGGTTGTGTCGGGAGACTTCAAGCTCTGGCGCGGGGACGTCCTCGTTCGCGGCTAGATCGCCTAAAGAGCTCGAAGCGCAAACGCCCCGGTTTCGCGACCGGGGCTTTTTCGTTTTCGCGCCCCGCTCAACCCCTGAGAATGCCCAGAGACTGCTCGGCCAGCGTTGGGGTCCCGTTGATGGCCTCACGCTCGGTGGAGGCGTTGCCGCCGAGGATACGGCGGTAGACGCCCTGGGAGATCGACGCCAGCCGGAAGATGCCGAACGCCATGTAGAACGGCCAGTCGGCGATGGCCTCGCGGCCCGTGCGGCGGCAATAGGCGGCGACGTAGGCCTCTTCCGTCGGGATGCCGCTCGCCGCGAAGTCGACGCCGTCCAGGCTGCCCCATCCGGGGGAGTGGCTACGCCAGATGAAGCCATTGTAGGCGATGTCGGCCAGCGGATGGCCGATGGTGGAAAGTTCCCAATCCAGCACCGCAATGATCCGGGGCTCGGTGGGGTGGTACATCACGTTTTCGAGCCGGTAGTCGCCGTGCGCGATGGTCACCGACTGGTCCGCTGGAATCCGGCCCGGCAGTTCGGCGATCAAAGCCTCCATCGCCGGGATCTCTTCAGTCTGGGCGTCACGGTACTGGCGGGTCCAGCGGGCGACCTGGCGCTCGAAATAGTTGCCGGGGCGACCGTAGTCGCCGAGCCCCACCGCCTCGAAATCCACGCCGTGAAGTTTGGCCAGGGTGGCGTTCAGGTCGTCGTAGATTGCGGCGCGCTCGGCGGGCTCCAGGCCAGGCAGGGTGGCGTCGCGGAAGATGCGGCCTTCCAGATAGTCCATCACATAGAAGGTGGCGCCGATGACCTCGGGGTCTTCGCAAAGCGCGCGCATCACCGGCACCGGGATATGGCCGGAAAGCGCCTTCATGACGCGGTATTCGCGATCCACCTGGTGTGCGCTGGACAGCAGCTGGCCCGGCGGCTTCTTGCGCAGCACGTAGAGGTGGCCATCGCCGGCGGTCAGCAGGAACGTGGGGTTCGATGCCCCACCCTGGAACTGCTGGACGCGCAGCGGGCCCTGATAGCCGTCGACGTTGGCGGTCATCCAGGCGGCCAGGCGCGCCTCGTCAAACCGGTGGGCGGGGACAACGTCGCGGATCGGAAGTTCGGTCATGCGCCCATGCTCACCGTGCGCGCGGTCCGGTCAACCGTGTCGCAGCGGAAAGTGGCGGGCGACCCTGGCCAGTCGGGGTCGGATCCGGCCAGGGTCGCCCACGTAGTGTCAGGTGCGGACGAGCGCGCCGTTTCGTAGCAGCCCACCCGCCAGACCGAAGCCCAGGATCATCATCGCCCAGGTGGCTGGCTCCGGGATTCCCGGGGTCGGGGTGAAGGTTGTGATGACCAGCTGCGAGGCGTCTTCATTGCCGACCACCGCCTGCAGGAACCCTGTGCCGCGCAGTCCGCTCGAGAAGTCGACGTAGATCGACGCGCCGATCAGGTTGCTGCCGAATACAGTCGGCGAAGGCGCCAGCGGGTCGGCCGGGTCAACGTCCAGCAGCCAGCTGAAAGCTTCGCCAACGCCGAAGTTGTTGAAGTTCATCGAGAAGAACGTCGAGCCGTCGATGACGTTGACCGGGTTGATCAGCCCAGTTGTGACATCGCTGCCGCCCTGTGGCGTGAAGGGAGTTCCCAAGGTACCGTTTCCAGGGGGACCCCCGTCTACAGGGTCGAACACAAACCCCGTGCCGGCGAGATCGAACCCGAACCCCAGAACCGTCTCGCCGGCGGTGGAGTTGTTGGTAATCGAGAACGGCTGCGTGAAGGTGTCGCCGTCGATCAAGAAGAATAGATTGCCGTCCGCGTGAGCGGGTGCGGCCATCGCCATGGCGCAAGACGCCAAACCGACCAGAACAGTGTGTTTCCCAAGCATAGTGATGCAGCTCCAACGTGAGAGTTGATAGACTGCGCGCCCCCGCGAGTTGCCCCGCGAGGTAGGACTATCCCTAAAGTTGAGTTTCGTAAACCCTAGAGTGCATATGGTCTAGCTTGCCGAATAGCCGGCGCTGTCGAAGTCGGCATGAGGCAAGCTGATCATGTGGCCGCGAACCGGGCTCCTATGCTCACCGTGTGCGAGCTCCGTTCCACCGTGTGGCAGCGAAAGGGCCTAATTCAGCGGAACCACCGGCAACTCGATCGACGAGGCCGTCTCGCCGGTCAGGTAGATACGCTGGGTCGCCTTCCTGTAGTCGCCCGGCTTGGCGAAGAAGATATTGGGCACGAAGGTTTGCGGATTGCGGTCGTAGAGCGGGAACCAGCTGGACTGGACCTGCACCATGATCCGGTGGCCCGGCTGGAAGGTGTGGTTCGAGGGGGGCAGGCCGAAGCGGTACGTCTGGACCTTGTTCGCCGGGATGGCGGTGGGCTTTTCGAAGCTGTCGCGATAGCGGCCGCGGAAGATGTCCATGGCCACGCCCAGCTGATAGCCCCCCATTGCTGCATCCGAGGGCACGACGTCGGGATAGACGTCGATCAGCTTCACCACCCAGTCGGAGTCCGTGCCGCTGGTGGAGGCATGGAGGTTGACCACGGGCTCGCCGGCGATCCTGAGCGGCGCTTTCAGCGGCTCGGTGATGAAGGTGATGACGTCGGGGCGACCGTCAACGTGTCGTTGGTCGGACACCAGCCAGTAGCGCCACTGATCCTGATCGTCCCAGCGGACTGGACGACGGACATAGGGCACGGGTTTGGCGGGATCGGAGACGTACTCCTCGAAGGCGGTGCCGGTCGCCGGCTTGTCGAAGCTGAGACCGAGGCCCGGGGTCAAGTAGAGCGGCTTCGACTTGGCCTCGCAGCCGGTCGTGCAGGCCAGAGGCCACTTTGAGTAATGACCCCAACGCATTGTGCCGGTTTCGAAGATCGTCACAGGGGCGATGTCGGCCCTGGGCGCGCCGGTCTTGAGGTGGCTGTCCAGGAACGGCTTCAGCACGGTCAGCCGGAATTCGGTGGCGGTGTCGCCGGGCAATTTCAGCTGACCCAGCTCGCGCTGTTCGTAGTTGGTCCCGGAATGGCGCCAGGGGCCCAGCGCCAGATAGTTCATGGTGTTCGCGGTGTCCTTGGACTCCATGGCCTGATACGCGTGGATCGCGCCCCACATGTCCTCCTGATCCCAGAGTGCGCCCATCCAGAGCGTGGGCACCTTCAGCGGCTGCTTCGCCAGGATCCTGTCCAGCGCCTGTTCTTGCCAGAAGGCGTCATAGGCCGGGTGTTCGGTGATCTTGCGATAGGCGGGCATCTGCTCAAGGCCCGCAGCCCGGGCGAAGTCACCGAACGAGCCCGCGCGCAGGAAGTTCTCATAGTCGTCAAATGCCTGGCGTGGCACGTTGGTCCCGGCGCCCTTGGAGGTCATCTGGCTGGTGAACCAATCGACGTTGCGGGCCCGGAAGGCGCCGTAGTGGAACCAGTCGTCACCCATCCAGCCGTCTATCATGGCGCTCTGGGGCACGGCGGCCTTCAGCGCCGGGTGGGGATTGATCAGGCCCATCGCTGTGGTGAAACCAGGATAGGACGAGCCGATCATGCCGACGCGACCGTTGGTCTCAGGTGTGTTCTTCACCAGCCAGTCGATGGTGTCCCAGGCGTCGGTGGCGTGGTCGACCCTGGTATTGTTGAGCGGCCCGATCAGTGGACGGGTCAGGACGTAGTCGCCGTCCGAGCCGTATTTGCCGCGGACGTCCTGGTAAACCCGGATGTAGCCGTCCGCCAGGAACGGCTCGTCCATCTGTGAGCCCGTGGCCGCCGCGTGGGGCGACAGGTAGCGTTCGGCGTTCTTCTTGGCGTTGTAAGGCGTCCGCGTCAGCAGGATCGGCCCGTCTTTGGTGCCTTTGGGGATGATCAGCACTGTGTAGAGCTTCACCCCGTCGCGCATGGGGATCATCACTTCACGCTTGGTGTAGTCATAGGCGTCGGTCGGGAAGGCGAACTTCGCCGGGATGTCCGGCGTCATGGCCGGAGTCTGGGCCAGGGCCGGGGCGGCCAGGATGGCGAGGGCGGCGATAGCCGTCGATAGGGCGCGCAAGATCATAGGCGGAGCCTAAACCACCTGTCCGACTTGGGAAGCCCCGACGCTTCCGCTTCGCAGGTTCAGGGCCGTGTGTAGGTGTCGGTCGCCTTGCCGATGCGCTCAAGGGTCGCCTTCAGGCCGCCACGGTCCGGACGGATCCAGATCATGTGGCCGTCTGCGTCCAGCCTGCGGGTGACTTCCACGCCAGTCATGCCGACCGGGCGAAGCACGAACACGCCGTTCTCATAGCTGGCGATCACGTGGATTGGCGTCTTGAAGTCAAAGACCGAGACATCATGGACGCCGTTGGCCGCCGTCCCGTCGGCGCGCGCGTCTGCGATGGTCCCGCCACCCATGTCGACAATCCGGTTTCCGCACTGCTCGATGCGTTCGACATACTGATAGATTGTATCGCCCTCAGGCGCCGGCTTGCCGCTGCGTTCGGCGCGCAGCACTTTCCAGATGCCTCGGAGGTCGGGTGCGCCCGCCACCAGCGGCTCTGTGCAGTTGGCCAGGACGGGCGCCGGGAACGTCTTGCCGTACCCGCCCGGCGGCGTGTGGGCGACCGGGATGTCGCTTGCCAACACCGTCGTCTTCGCGAAGGCAGGGCAGGCGAGGCAGCCGGCGATGGCGATGGCTGCGAGCGAGGTCTTGAGCGTCATGGGGCTCTCCGCATGTGTTCCCGACGTTGTGTCATGTGTGACGCGTGACGGCGACTACGCGCTCGCCATGGCGCTCTGGAACAGGATTGCGCCGTCAGCCGAGCCCAGTTCAGCCTCGAAGGCGCGGTCGGGGTGTGGCATCAGGCCCAGGACATTGCCGCGGGCGTTGACGATGCCGGCGATGGCGCGGGCCGAGCCGTTGGGATTGTCGAGATAGCGGAACACCACCTGGCCCTCGCCCTCCAGCCGGTCGAGGGTGGCTTCGTCGGCGAAGAAGTTACCCTCGCCATTGCCGACGGTCATCGAGACCTGACGCCGTCCGGCATAGCCGGCGGTATACCGGGTCTGGGCGTTGGTGACTTCGAGGTCGACGGCCTTGCAGACGTATTTCAGCTTATCGTTGCGCAGCAGGGCACCGGGCAGCAGGCCAGCCTCACACAGGACCTGGAAGCCATTGCAGATTCCGACCGTCGCGACGCCGCGCTCGGCGGCGGACTTGACCTCGGCCATGATCGGCGACAGGGACGCCATGGCCCCGCAGCGCAGGTAATCGCCATAGGAAAACCCGCCCGGGAGCACGATCAGGTCCACGGCGTCGGGCAGGGCGGTGTCACCGTGCCAGACCATGTCGACGTGCGCGCCAGTCGAGCGCTCGATCGCCACCTTGCAGTCGCGGTCGCAGTTGGAACCGGGGAAGACAATGACGGCGGCTTTCATGAACATTCGTCCAGGAGAGGGGTGATGCTCGAGACGCCGGGCGCGGGGAAGGGGTGGCGGAAGGTGAAGGCCTCGGAGGTGGGCCCCATGCGGGCCAGCAGGTCAAGCCGCGCCAGGGCTTCAGACGGTGTCGGGCGGTGGCCTGCGGGCACCCACCAGAGGGTCATGAAGGTGTCCATCGGCTCGAACCATTCCCGGCGGCGACGCATGATGTCGCGGTGATCGGTGCGGTAGACGAAACCGGCCAGGGCGTCGAGATCGGCCCAGACCGACAGGTTGATCGCAAAGAGTGGGTCGTCGGGATCGGGCTGGATGTCCGTGGCGTTGTTACCCTCGCCAACCAGCCGCCAGACGAAGCCCGGGGTCGCATCGGCGATCGCGTTGACCCGGTCGAGATTGGTCCTGAAATCGGCGATCATCGGATGGTCGATCGGCGCCAGAAGGCGGCCGACATTGACCTCAGCGAGCTGAAGGGCGGTCATTTGCGTCTCCAGGTTTTCAGGCTGTCGAGATAGGCGTGGAGCTGGTCGTAGCCCTTTCGATCTCCATAGGGGCAACCGCTTGTGATCACCTCGCCGCCCCGGGCTTTCTGCATCATGATGGCGGGGTGGCCAGGCGCGCCCTTGAGGGTCACCAGATAGGATGTCCGGCCATCGATGCTGGAGTAGAACAGGTAGGGCTCGGCGCGATCCTTGGGTGCGGGCGTCAGGTGCGGTTGAGCGGTGAGCGCGGCGACCTGGGCATCGAAGGGCTGGGCGCAGTTCAAATCCAGGTAGCTGGGCTCGGGCTCGGTTGCGGGCGTGCAGGCGGCCAGGACGAGGACGGCCGCGACCGCCCAAGCCCTCACGCCAGCTCCACGCGGTAGCTTTCGATCACCGTGTTGGCGAGGAGCTTCTCGCACATGGCCTTGACCTCGGCCTCCGCCGCCGCGGTATCGGTCGCGGCGAGGTCGAACTCGATGGTGCGGCCGACGCGAACCTGGCTGACGCCACCCCAACCCAGGCCGTGCAGGGCCTGTTCAACCGCCTTGCCCTGGACGTCGAGGACGCCGGGCTTCAGGAATACGTGGACTTTCGCGCGCACTAGGATCTGAGCCTCAACTGGCGTTGCAATGGAGCATTTCTCCTCCCCCGTCGGGGGAGGGGGACCGCGCCCCCGGGTCCGGCCTTTGGCCGGCCCGAGGACAGGCTCCGCGGGGTGGAGGGGGCGTGCCGGACCCGACGCATTTGACATTCAGATCCCACTCGGCGTTCAGAGCAGCACGCTGCGGATGGTCGCACAGGCGCTGTGCGACGCAGGCCCCCTCCACCCCGCTTCGCGCGGTCCCCCTCCTCCGACGGAGGAGGTGAGAGAGCAACTGCTGCCGCCGTCCGAAACTGTCTGGGGCATGAGAGTCTCGAGCGCATCCTAGTGGAGGCCTCCCTGAATCACGGTGGGCATTTCTTTCATGATGCCGAGGCGGCGCGCCACTTCGGTGTAGCTCTCGATGACATTGCCGAGGTCGCGGCGGAACCGGTCCTTGTCGAGCTTTTCATTCGTCACGCTGTCCCACAGGCGGCAGCTGTCCGGGCTGATCTCGTCGGCCAGGATGGTGCGCGGGAAGTCGTTTTCGTAGATGCGCCCGTACTCGACCTTGAAGTCCACCAGGGTGATGCCGACCCCGGCGAACAGGCCGGTGAGGTAGTCGTTGATGCGCAGGGTGATGGCCATCATGTCGTCGATCTCCTGGGTCGAGGCCCAGTTGAAC
>JANNFM010000174.1:0-17628 GCA_031379795.1 Alphaproteobacteria bacterium | reverse complement strand
GGCAAACACCCGTTCAGCGCGGGATGGCCCGCCGCCTACTTCGCCTCGTTGATCTGGGCCTTGGGCCGCGACGACGGAACCACCGGAATCTCATGGTCCTCCAGGGGTTTCATCCATTTCTTGCGCGCCATTGCGGCGGCGAGATAGGGGGCCAGCTCCAGGGCCTTCTTCGCTTCACGCTCGGCCACCTCGGCCTTGAAGGCCGGCATGACTTCGGCCGCGAACAGCTCCAGCGACTCGCAGATATGCTCATGTTTATTGCGGCCGGCCTGCTGCAGGAAGATCACCTGGTCGACGCCGGCGTCCCGGAAGCCCTTGATGTGCTCGCGGATGTCGTCGGGGGTGCCGATGCCGTTGGCGTTGCGGGCGGCGGCCTTGGAGGCGGCAACGATCTCGTCGTCGCTTGCGGCGCGCGACTTCTGGAAGTCTGCGAACAGGCTGGAGCGCCCCGGATAGGCGTCGTGCGCCACCAGGGCGTTGACGGCATAGGAAAAGAACTCGAACCCTTCCTGCCCGCGCCGGATCGCCGTCTCCCGATCAGGATGGACCGAGAAGTTCGAGACCATGGCGAGGTTGGCGTTCACAGCATGCCCGATGGGCACGCACTGATCGGACTTGATGATCCCGTAGTAGATCTCCGACCAGGTCTTGGCCTCTTCCGGAGCGAGGAACGAGAAGGCCAGGGCACCGACACCGATCGAGGCGGCGACCTTGATGGTGTCCCGGTTGGTGCAGGCCATCCACATCGGCGGATGCGGGCTCTGCATCGGCTTGGGCACGATGTTGCGGCAGGGGAAGGAGAAGCCCTTGCCCTCGTAGCCGGGGTACGGATCCATCACCATCATGTTGGCGATCTGCTCGGCCGCCTCGATGGCCAGGGCGCGCTTCTCCCGCGCCGGGATGCCGAAACCACCCAGCTCCAGCCGGGTCGCCCCCTCGCCGATGCCGAAGTCGAGGCGCCCGCGCGAGATGATGTCCAGGGTCGCCAGACCCTCGGCGGTGCGGGCGGGGTGGTTGTAGTTGGGGATCACCTGCCGGATGCCGTGGCCGACCCGGATGTTTTTGGTCAGGGCGGCGCAGGCGGCCAGGAACACTTCCGGGGCTGAAGAATGCGAATACTCCTCCAGGAAGTGATGCTCCACCTCCCACGCGTAGTCGTAGCCCAGCCGGTCGGCCAGCACGACCTGATCCAGCGCATCGTGAAACAGCTTCGCCTCATCGCCCGGGTTCCAGGGTTTGGGCAACTGGTGCTCGTAGAAGATTCCGAAACGCATGGTGTCTGGCTCTCTGGAGGTGGCGCATGCAGCGCTCTTGGCCCTACTCTCAGGGCGAAGGCCCCTGGATGGCAAGGCCGTTGACGCCGTCGCCGCGCGGGGCCAGCGTTTCGTTACCCGCCGAAGATCGGGACATTGGAGGACGCCATGAGCGAAACTGTATCGTCGGAAACCCGGGTCGGCCCTTTCCGGACGCCTCGAAATATGGCCGCCGAGGCCAAGGGGTCGATCCATGACGACGCGACAGCGACGAAGCTGGGCTTTCGCGGCGGCACGGTGGCGGGGTCGATCCATCTGGACCAGTTCGTTCCCCAACTCCTGGAAACCTGGGGCGACGCCTGGTTCGAAACCGGCGGCCTTTCGCTCTATTTTACCCAGGCCACAGTGGACCGCGAGGAGGTGCAGTGCGCCGTCGCCGCCAAAGACGACCGACTGCGACTGTCGATGCACAATCGCCAGGGCGCCATGATCTGCCAGGGCACCGCCTCGGCCCAGCCGGACACGGCGTCGGAACTCGCCCGCCGCTTCGAGACCCAGACTGCCTCGGCGCCAGGGACCCTGCGCATTCTGGCGGCCATTCAGGTCGGCGACGAAAATCACGACCTGCCGGTGCGAGTTGCGCCGGAAACACTGGCTCGTTCGCTTTCGGTGATCACCGAACAGGTTCCCGCCTATGAGACTGGCACCCTGCCCCCGTCACTGGTGATCCACATGGCGCACATGACGCGGGAAGCCGTCATGGCGAAATCCACCCGACCCCAGGTGGCGCTCTATGGCGCGCTGGAGGTGCAGCACCTGGCCGGTCCATTGAAGGTGGGCGTGGACTACCTGGCCCGCACGAACGTGCTGAAGCTGTCCGAGAGCCCGAAAACCGAGAACATCTGGTATGAGGTCATCTTCGCCGAGGACGGCCGCGATATCGCCCGCGTTCTATACTTTTTACGGGTGTTGAAGGGCTCGTCGCCGCTTTGGGCAGGGTAGCGTCGAGGACGGGGCGACCTGGATGATGTTTTCCCCCTTGTAGGGGGAAAGCGGCCCAATGCGCGAAGCGCGAGCGGCCGATGGGGGAAGTGGCAGCACGCGCGCCAGTTTGTGCCCGACCGTTTCCGGCCGTGTCTGAAAGTCTATACTTCCCCCATCGGCGACTCGCCCCTGCGGGGCTTCACGCCGCTTTCCCCCTTGCAGGGGGAACTCAGGACTTCGGAGTCGCTGACAACCACTGGCGGCGTCGCGCCAAACCTGATCTTTTGCGCGCCGACAACCGGGGATGACTATGGACGACGCTGCACCCATTCTTGCCAACACCACCGACCTGGCGGCGTTCTGGATGCCGTTCACCGCCAACCGGCAGTTCAAGGCCGCGCCGCGCCTGCTGGCCTCGGCCAGCGGCATGTACTACCGCACCGAGGACGGACGCGAGGTGCTGGACGGCACGTCGGGCCTGTGGTGCTGCAACGCCGGCCACGGTCGTCTCGAGATCGCCGACGCGGTCCACAAACAGCTGATGACCCTGGACTACGCGCCCACGTTCCAGATGGGTCACCCGATCGTCTTTGATTTCGCGACGGCCCTGGCGAAAATGGCGCCTGCAGGGCTGGACCGCATCTTCTTCACCAACTCCGGCTCGGAGTCGGTGGACACGGCGCTGAAGATGGCGATGGCCTATCACCGGGCGCGGGGACAGGGTCAGCGGACCCGCATCATCGGGCGTGAGAAGGGCTATCACGGTGTCGGCTTCGGCGGCATCTCGGTGGGTGGGCTGGTCAACAACCGTCGAACCTTTGTCACCCTGCCGGCCGATCACATCCGTCACACCCACGACATGGCCCGCAACGCCTTCTCGCGCGGCCAGCCGACCCATGGGGCCGACCGCGCCGACGATCTGGAACAGGTCATCGCGCTCCACGGTGCCGAGACCATCGCCGCCATGATCGTCGAGCCGGTGGCGGGCTCCACCGGCGTGCTGCCGCCTCCGGTCGGCTATCTGGAGCGGCTGCGCGCCATTTGTGACGCCCACGGCATCCTGTTGATTTTCGATGAGGTGATCACCGGCTTTGGTCGACTGGGGTCAAACTTCGCCGCCGACCATTTCGGGGTCACGCCAGACCTGATGACCACCGCCAAGGCGATCACCAACGGCGTCCTGCCCATGGGCGCGGTGTTCGCCAGCAGGGCCGTACATGACGCCATCGTCCAGGCCGGGCCGGACGGGGCCATCGAGTTCTTCCACGGCTATACCTATTCCGGCCACCCGGTGGCCTGCGCGGCAGGCCTGGCGACCCTCGAGATCTACCGCCGAGAAGGCCTGCTGACCCGGGTCGGTGATCTGGCCGCCGACTGGGAAACCGCCGTCCACGGGCTGGCCGATGCGCCGCATGTCACCGACATCCGCAACATCGGCCTGATGGCCGGGATTGATCTGGCCCCGCGTCCCGGCGCACCGGGCGCCCGTGGTTATGAGGTGCTGCTGCGTATGCTGGAGGCGGGCGTGCTGGTGCGCGCCACCGGCGACACCATCGCCCTGTCGCCGCCGCTGATCGTCAGCACGTCGGAGATCGACCGGATCGTCGAGACCCTGCGCAAGGTCATTTCGAACCTCGACTGACCGCCTTGGCCAGGGCGGTGATCCGGGGCGAGGTCAATAGCCGCTGTCCGTCCAGGCTGGCGACGGCGCGCACGCCCACCAGGCTGTTGGTGATGAACATCGGTGCTCCGGCCAAGCGCCCGGGGTTGGCGTAAACCTCTTCCACCTGCAAGCCCAGGCGATGACAGGCGGCGATCACCTCGCGCCGCATGATGCCGTCGAGCACGCCGCAATCGAGGGCCGGGGTGAACACCACGTCGTGACGGATCCAGAACACATTGGCCGCCGCCGCGCAGGCGATCTCGCCAACCGTGTTCAGCATCAGCGCCTCTTCCGCCCCCGCCGCCCTGGCCTCGGCGCGGGCCAGCACATTGTCGAGATAGGACAGGGTCTTCAGCCGCGATGTCGGTGAACGATCATTGCGGCGGACCCGCGCCGTGGCCAGCGTCACGGGCCCCGGCGGCGCATCGATGGCCGTGGCGATGACGCTGAGCCGTGGCGAGAGCGGGACGGGCAAATCCAGCCCCCGCCCACCGGACCCAGCGGTCCAGGTCAGCCGAACTGCCGCGCGGGTTGGGGCTCCGACTTCGCCCATCGCCGCCATCGCGGCGTCGCGAAGGGCCGCCCGATCCGGCGCGGGCAGGCCCAAGGCCCGGCAGCCCCGCTCAAGTCGCTCGACGTGGGTGTCCCAATACGCAAGGTCACCGTCGGCCCAGAGCACGGTTTCGAACAGGCCGTGGCCCAGCGTGAAGCCACGGTCATCATGCGGAATATCTGTCATGCCGGCTCCGTCAGCGCCCTGAGGATGGCGCCGATCTTGGCGGTCGTCTCCTGCACTTCGGCCATGGGATCGCTGTCGGCGACGATACCGCCGCCTGCGCGGGCTTCAAACGTCCAGCCTGCCGGGTTTTCGGTCAAGGCGACGGTGCGGATCAGCACGCTGGCCTCCAGCGCGCCGTCCAGGCCCAACCAGAACAGGCTACCGCAGTAGGGCCCGCGCGGCGGCTCGTAACGCGCAATTTCCGACATGGCCGCAAGCTTTGGCGCGCCCGTCACTGAACCCGGAGGAAAGGCCGCCAGAAACGCGTCCCACGCCGTCGCTCCCGACTTGAGCCGTCCCCGCACCCGCGACACCAGATGGTGGACATTGGCGAAGCTGCGCAGCCGCGCGCGCTCCGGAACCGAGACGGTGCCGGGATCACAGACCCGGGCCAGATCATTGCGCATCAGGTCGACGATCATCAGGTTCTCGGCCTGATCCTTGGCGCTGGCCACAAGTTCGGCGGCCAGCGCCGCATCGCAGGCCGGGGTCGCGCCGCGCGGCCGGGTGCCCTTGATCGGCTGGCTCTGGGCCCACAGGCCATCGCCCTCGCGGCGCACCGACAGGAACTGCTCCGGCGAGTTGGAGACCAGCGCACGCCCGGACAGCCTGACGTACGCCGCATAGCCCGCCGGGCTCTGCCGGGCCAGCCGACGGAACAGGTCATAGGGCGTGACGTCCGGCGACAGTTGCCCCAGCCAGGGCCGGGCCAGATTGGCCTGAAACAGGTCACCGGCGGCGATGCGATCCACCGTGGCGGCGACCGCGTGCGTGTGGTCGATGTCGGAAACGGCGCAGATGACATCGGCGGCCAGTGTGCCCGACGCTTCGGGTGTCCGGGGGGCGTCCAGCCAGGTCAACGCCGCCTCCGCCCGCGCCGCCGCAGTATTCGGATCGCCCCCACGCCCAATGGCGAGCCCACGTCGCTCACCCGCATGGAATGCGAGCAAGGCAGGATAACGGAGCCGGATAAGGTCCGGCCATTCGCCCCGCGTCTGTGGCGCGGTGGGTTCGAGGGCGGCCGAATACTCGTAGGCGGCCAGACCCAGAAATCCGCCTTGAAACGGGGGGTCCTGCGGGTTCAATGCCCGCCCGCCAGGCGCCGGGTCCAGGGTCGCCGCGTCGAGGCTCACAAGGTCGGGTTTGCGCAGCACATATGACCAGCCGTCAGCGCCGGACAAAAGTACCGCGACGAAAGCCTCGTCAGCGAACGCCGAGGCCACATCGACCGGGTCCGCCCAGATCAACGGACGCAGCGCAACGCAGCCGAGATCGGCCAGCGCCTCAGGAATCGCGGAGTAAGGTCGGCAGGTCACGCGCGGCCTATAGCCCATCGACGCGCCCTTGCCTGCCGTCTCGTAAGGCGCGCGTGATGGAAGAAAATCACGGGAGGACGCCATGGCCTACGAGACCCTGCTCTACGAACTGGACGGGCCGGTGCTGACCGTGACCCTCAACCGCCCGGACAAGCTGAACGCCTATACCGCCACAATGGGCGCCGAACTGGCCGACGCGTTCCAGCGGGCCGACGCGGACGATGCGGTGCGGGTGGTGATCGTCACCGGGGCCGGGCGCGGGTTCTGTGCGGGGGCTGACATTTCCGGCGGAGCTGGCGCGTTCGACACGAAGGCTGAGGGGTCGGTGGCGTTTCAGGCCCCGGGACAGGCGCGGGCCGAGGGCGGCGGGTTTGTCGGCGCGATCTTTGGCTGCCGCAAACCTTCCATCGCAGCGATCAACGGGGCGGCTGTGGGCGTAGGGGCAACCCTGACCTTGCCGATGGATATCCGGATCGCCGCCACGGGCGCGAAGGTGGGGTTCATCTTCGCGAGGCGCGGTCTGGTGCCCGAAGCCGGCAGCGCCTGGTTCCTGCCCAAGCTGGTTGGCCTGCCACAGGCGCTGCGCTGGTGCCTGACCGGCAACCTGATCTCGGCGGAGGAAGCCATGGCCGGCGGGTTGGTGAGCGAGGTGGTCGCGCCGGATCAGCTGCTGGCGCGGGCCCGCGAGATCGCGCTGGAGATCGCCAACAACACCGCCCCGGTGTCGATTGCGCTGGCCCGGCAGATGCTGTGGCGGTTCTCCGGCGATCCGGACCCGTCGGGCGCGCTGGCCGTGGATGGGCGTCTGTCGATGATCCTGGGCGCAGGGCCGGACGTGAAGGAAGGCGTCGGCGCCTTCCTCGAGAAACGTGCGCCGCAGTTTCCGGGCCGGGTCTCGCAGGACATGCCGGACCTTTATCCCTGGTGGAAGGATTAGCCGGGTTGAAACGGGGCCAATGGGCATTGAGGTTCGCGGTTCGGGGGACCTGACTCCATGTCGACCATCCCCGGCGTCTTTGCCTTCCCCGATTTCGGGGAAGGGGGACCGTCGGCCGAGGGCGGCGTAAGCCGGCTGAAGAGCCGAGGGTGGAAGGGGCGCGACGGGGTGCCGAGCTTGACCTCGCCCCCACCACCACGCCATTCAGGCGCGGTCCCCCGCCCCCGTAAACGGGGGTGGCAAGGGTACACGACAGGATACTTCGTGGGTCTGACGACGCACCTTTGCCTAACCGCCCCAGAAACCCGGCTGTGGCGGGTGGATCACGCCCGCCTCTATGCGGCAGCCACCGGGGCGATCCTCGCTGAGCCACCAGGGGCCGTCCAGGTCCGCCGCGTCGGCCAGCGCGGCCACCCAAAGATGCGGGGCGATGGAGAGCGAACTGCACACCATGCAGCCGGCCATCACCCCCAGGCCGAGCACACGCGCCTGATCGGCCATGGCCAGCGCCTCGGTCAGGCCACCGGCTTTGTCGAGCTTCACATTGACCATCTGATAGCGGCCGGCCACGCGCTCCAGATCCGTGGAGGTGTGAACAGCCTCGTCGGCGCAAAGGATCGCGGGATAGTCCAGGCCCGCCAGTCCGGCGTCGTCATCGGCCGGCAACGGCTGTTCCACCAGCGCCACGTTCAGCCGCGAGATCGGATCGGCCATGGCCATCAGGATGGGCAGGGTCCAGCCCTCGTTGGGATCGATGATCAAGCGGGCGTCTGGCGCTGCTTCGGCGACGGCGACGAGGCAGGCGGCGGGTTGTCCGGCGTCGAGCTTGACCTTGAGCAGCGGCGCATCTGCGACTGCCCGGGCCGCAGCGCCCATGGCGTCGGGGGTGCTGAGGCTGATGGTGGCAGCGGTCGGCATCGGCCCAGGCGCAGGACGGCCAAGACGCGCGCCGACGGAGAGGCCGTCGCGGCGGGCCACCAGGTCCCAGTGCGCACAGTCCAGTGCGTTGCGCGCAGCCCCGGCCGGCAAGTCCGCCAGCACGGCCTCGACGGGCGCGCCGCTTCTTAGCCGCTCCCCGGCAGCAGCCAGCTGGGCGGCGACCCCATCCAGCGTCTCACCATAGCGGCCATAGGGAACGCACTCGCCGCGCCCGAGGACATCGCCGTCGTGCAGTTCGGCGACCACCACTTCGGCATGGGTCTTGACGCCCCGCGAAATACGGAACGGCGAACGCAGGGCCAGGCGCTCGGCACGGACGCGGAGGATGAGGCTCATGGACGTCGTTCTGGCCTATTCGTGCAGGGACGTCGACAGGGGCTGCAACCCGTGGTTAGCATCAGGATCAGGACTACATCAGGGGGGCGCCAGATGACCGCAGATATCGTTCAACCCGGAAAGCTTGAGATCGGTCGGGTGATAAGTCAGACCTTCGCGGTCATCGGTCGGAATTTTGTGACCTTCTTCATACTGGCACTGGTGTTGTCGGGATTGCCGACCGCGATCATCGGCTATTTTCAGGCCGGACTCATCACCGGGCAGGCAACGAGCGGAACCTTTAGCCCGGCCCTGATCTACGGCTCGGGTCTGAGCGTGCTCGCGGCGTTGATCACCACCAGTATTCTGCAAGGTGCCCTGGTGTTTGGCACCGTTCAGGATCTGAACGGCGGGCGCCCGACGATAGCGGAATCCCTGACCACCGGCCTGCGGGCCTTTCTGCCCCTGCTTGTCGTCAGCCTTCTGTTTGGCCTGGCCATGGCCTTTGGTCTGGTCCTGCTGATCGTGCCCGGGATCATGATCGCCTGCACATGGTGTGTCGCCGTGCCAGCATTGGTCGCCGACCGCACCACGATTGGTGGCGCATTCGGGCGGTCAGCGGAACTGACCAAGGGCAATCGTTGGCGGATTGTCGGGCTGTTTCTGGTGATCCTCGCGATGCTGATCGGCTTTAGCCTGATCATCGGCCTCGCCACTGCGGCAGTGCTGGTGCCCGTGCTCCTGGCAGGCGGGAGCGCCGAAACCCTGGCCACAAATCCCATGATGATCCCGATCAATGCCGTCAGCAACGCGCTGAGTTCACTGCTGAGTTCGACGGGCGTTGCGGTCCTGTATGTCGAACTGCGGCGGGCGCGGGAGGGCGTTGGCGCGGACTGGTTGTCAAAGGTATTCGACTAGCCCTTGGCATGGGAGTCGGAGGGGCCTTCACCTCCCTAGCGTCATCGCGGTATCTCGCGGGGAACCGCAGGAGACCACCATGATCCAGACCGACGCCCGCAATGTGTCCGACCCGGAACTGATCCTGTTCCGCGATCAGGTGCGCAAGTTCTTCGACAAGGCCCTCTATCCGCATCTGGACCGCTGGGAGGAGGACGGCCTCGTCGACCGCGACTTCTGGCTGGCCTGTGGTGAGGCGGGTCTGCTGTGCCCGACCCTGCCGGCAGAATACGGCGGCCTCGGCCTCGACTTCCGCTTCAACGCGGTGATCGACGAGGAACTGGCCTATGCGGGGTCCAGCGCCGGGATCACCCTGCAGTCCGACATCGTCGCCGACTACATCCTCAACTATGGCTCCGAAGAGCAGAAGCAGCACTGGCTGCCGAAGATGATTTCCGGCGAGGCGATCACCGCCATTGCGATGACAGAGCCTGGCACCGGATCCGACCTGCAGGCCGTCCGCACCACCGCCATCCGCAGCGGCAACGAATACGTCATCAACGGCTCCAAGACCTACATCACCAACGGCCAGAACGCCGACCTGATCATCCTCGTGGCCAAGACCGACCCCAGCGCCGGCGGCAAGGGCATCTCGCTGATCCTGGTGGAGGCCACGCGGTCGGGGTTCTCACGCGGGCGCAACCTGGACAAGATCGGCCAGAATTCGGCGGACACCTCGGAGCTGTTCTTCGAGGACGTCCGGGTGCCGATCACCAACTGTCTGGGCGAGGAAGGGCGCGGCTTCGGCTATCTGATGAGCCAACTTCCCCAGGAGCGACTGGGTATCGCTATCTCGGGACAGGCCGGTGCACAGCGGGCGTTTGACGAGGCCGTCAAGTTCACCAAGGAGCGCAAGGCGTTCGGCCAGTCGGTGTTTGATTTCCAGAACACCCGCTTCACCCTGGCCGGGCTGAAAGCCAAGCTTCAGGCCGGGTGGGCGCATGTGGACTGGTGCCTGGCGCG
Organism: Alphaproteobacteria bacterium; assembly: GCA_031379795.1. Lineage (GTDB taxonomy): Bacteria > Pseudomonadota > Alphaproteobacteria > Caulobacterales > Caulobacteraceae > Phenylobacterium. Next base: position 7,523 of record JANNFM010000174.1, on the reverse strand, counting down.
CCATCTGGAAGGCAAGCTGACGGCGGCCGAGGGCTCGGCCGCCAAGCTGTTCCATACCGAGCTGCAGTGGGAGGTCTGCGACGCGGCGCTGCAGCTGCACGGCGGTGCAGGCTATATGAACGAGTATCCCATCGCCCGCCTGTGGCGCGACGCCCGGGTGCAGCGGATCTATGGCGGGACGTCGGAGATCATGAAGGAAGTCGTGGCCCGGTCGATATAGCGGTTCAGGTTCGGAAGACGACCAAACCAAAAACTCCTGTCATCCCGGCCGCAGGCCTGCGCTTGCAGGCTGAAGAGCCGGGACCCAGAGCGGTGCGTTGGGCTCCTGGGCCCCGGATCTCCGCTCCGCTGCGTCCGGGGTGACGGCAGTTTGGGGTTTGTCGCCCCGAATTTACGGCTCCCCTTGATCCAGTCCATGGCGTGACAGTCGCGCACCTGTCGGCTATCCCCACGCCGCACGATTGAGGACGGGTCATTGAGCGACGATACCGAAGAGCAAGGCTGGGCCACGGCGAAGACGCTGGCGGAAGCCCTGCCCTATATCCAGACCTATGACCGCGAGACCGTGGTCATCAAATACGGCGGCCACGCCATGGGCGACGAAGCGGTGGCCCGGCTGTTCGCGACGGATGTCGTTCTGCTGAAGATGCTGGGACTGCACCCCGTCGTGGTGCACGGCGGTGGGCCGCAGATCTCGGCGATGCTGGAGCGGGCGGGCGTCAAGTCGACGTTCATCGATGGCCTGCGGGTGACGGACGCGGCGACCATGGAAGTGGCCGAGATGGTGCTGTCCGGCGCGATCAACAAGGAGATCGCCAGCTGGATCACCCAGGCCGGATCGAAGGCCAAGGTGCGCGGCGTCGGCCTGTCCGGCAAGGACGCCCGTCTGATCACGGTCGAAAAGGTGACACGTACCAAAAAGGACCCCGATTCCGAGATCGAGAAGGTGGTGGACCTGGGGTTTGTCGGCGAGCCCAAGGTCATCGACACCACCTTGATCAACGCCCTGCTGAGCGCCGACGACGACTACATCCCGGTGATCGCCCCGATCGGCGTGTCGGAAGAGGGCCAGACCTACAACATCAACGCGGACACGGTGGCCGGTGCCCTGGCCGGGGCGTTGAACGCCAAGCGCATGCTGTTGCTGACGGATGTTGCTGGCGTGCTGGACAAGGACGGCAAGCGCGTCGCCCAGATGACCATCGCCGAAGCGCAAGCCGCCATCGCCGACGGGGTCGCCACCGGCGGCATGATCCCCAAGCTGGAAACCGCCATCGCCGCAGTCGAGGCCGGGGTCGAGGCTGTAGTCATTCTGGATGGTCGCCGACCCCACGCCATGCTGGTGGAGCTGTTCACCGAGCACGGGTCCGGCACCCTGATCCGCCGATGAGTGTCGACCTGCGCCACATCGACACCTGGCTGTTCGACCTGGACAATACGCTGTACCCGGCGGAATCCGGGTTTATGGGTGAGATCGTGGTGCGGATGACCGACTTCGTGGAGAAGGTCACCGGCCTGCCCCGCGACGATGCTTTCAGGCTGCAGAAGACCTATCTGGCCGAGCATGGCCTGACGCTGAAGGGCATGATGCTGAACCACGGGGTCGACCCGGCCGAGTTCCATGCCATTTTCCACGACATGTCGCTGGAGGCGCTGGCGCACGACGCGCCGTTGCTGGCCGCGCTGGAACGATTGCCGGGACGGCGTCTGATTTTCACCAACGCTGATGAGGTGCATGCCGAGCGCGTGCTGGTGCATCTCGGATTGGCCCACCTGTTCGACGACGTCTTCCACATCGGCTCCGCCGGTTATGAGCCCAAGCCCAGTCCGGAAGCCTTCACCCGGATCGGTACGGCCCACGGCATCGACCCGACGGTCACCGCCTTTTTCGAGGACGCCGAGCGCAATCTGGCGCCGGCCGCAGACCTGGGCATGACCACCGTGCTGGTGGGCGCGCACGCGGCCGCCTCCACCGCCACCTTTGTCCACCACAGAACCGAGACGCTCGCGCCGTTCCTGGCCCGCGCCCAGCTGAAAGAGGCTGCCTGATGTCCGAAGACCTGAAGCACATCATCGAAGCGGCCTGGGAGGTGCGCGACACCCTCAACGTCGCCACGAAGGGGGAAGTCCGCGACGCGGTGCGCGAAACCATCGACCAGCTGGACGGCGGTATCCTCAGGGTCGCCTCGCGCGGTGACGATGGCGTGTGGACTACCCATCAATGGGCGAAGCAGGCGATCCTGCTGTCCTTCCGCCTCAACCCCAACGAACTGATGGTCGGCGATGCGCCCGGCCCCTACTGGGACAAGGTGCCGTCCAAGTTCACCGGCTGGGACGCGGCGCGCTTCGAGGCCGCCGGCTTTCGTGCGGTCCCCGGCTGCGTGGCACGGCGCGGCTCCTTCATCGCCCGCAATGTGGTGCTGATGCCGTCCTTCGTGAACATCGGCGCCTATGTGGATGAAGGCACGATGGTCGACGGCTGGGCCACCGTCGGTTCCTGTGCCCAGATCGGCAAGAACGTGCACATCTCCGGCGGCGCGGGCATCGGCGGCGTGCTGGAGCCACTGCAGGCCAATCCCACCATCATCGAGGACAACTGCTTTATCGGCGCGCGCTCCGAGGTGGCCGAGGGCGTGATCGTGCGCGAAGGCAGTGTGCTGTCCATGGGCGTTTACCTCACCTCGACCACCCCCATCGTCGACCGCAAGACCGGGGCTGTGTTCACCGGCGAGGTGCCGGCCTATTCGGTGCTGATGTCGGGATCGCGGCCCAACGCCACCGACCCGTCCCTGCCCTCGACCTATTGTGCGGTGATCATGAAGACGGTGGACGAGCGCACACGGTCCAAGACCAGCATCAACGAGTTGCTGCGGGACTGACCGGCTCAGGATAGGCGGTCGGGCCTGCGACATTCTCCAGCCCCGCCTGCCGCCAGCTGAAACCTTCGACCTCGCGCACTTTCCGCGCGACGATGTTGCTGTGGCAGTAGAGGGCGCGCACCGGCTGGAACCGCAGATAGCGGTCCGCGTAGGCCGAGAAGCGCCCGACGATGGGGTTCTGCATGGCCGCCTCCACGCACTCGAACCCCAGCGCCGGTGAGAACAGGGCCCTCAGGCCCATGTCGCTGAACTGGAAGAAGTGCCAGGGCCGCTCGTGCGATGAATACGAAAAGTGAGTTTCAACGAACACCAGCCCGCCCGGCTTGAGCACCCTGGCGATCTCTTCCGCCACCACCCAGGGCATGGCCAGGTGCTCGAACACCGCGGTCGAATAGACCACGTCGAACCGGCCCGGGACCAGGTCAGACAGGCGGTGGGCGTCGCCCGCCACATCGACATTGGGGCCCGGATAGTAGTCGAACCCCACATATTCGGCGTGGGAGAGCCGGCCGCGCATCGGCGGGCCGCCCGCGACCTCGCGACTGCCGATCTCCAGGATGCGGAAACCCGGCTTGTCGCCGGCCTCGACCACCTGGTCGGCGAACGTTGCGTGGGCGGTCAGACGCGTGGGCACCGGCACATCCGACGCCAGATAGGCCTTGTCCAGGCGGCGGCCGGTGATGGAGAGTAGTCCGCGAGACAAAGCACCGCCCAGGTCCCGGATCGTCGATGCCACGCCCAAAGCCCTACTCCCGTCTGATCCCCCGCAAGGATGGCGGCGCCCGCCGACCGCGTCCATGAGCGCACCGCAATTCTTTGCCACCCCGGCAGACTGGCGGGCCTGGCTGCTGACCCACCATCAGAGCGAGACCGAGCTCTCGGTGGGGTTCTGGAAGAAGGACAGCGGTCGGGCCTCGATCACCTGGCCAGAAAGCGTGGATGAGGCACTTTGCGTCGGCTGGATCGACGGTGTTCGCCATCGGGTCGACGACCTGGCCTATCGCATCCGCTTCACGCCGCGAAAGCCCGCCGGGATCTGGAGCCAGGTCAATATCAAACGGTTCGCCGAGCTGAAGGCTGAAGGGCGGGTCCTGCCGTCCGGCCAGGCCGCGTACGATATCGGCAAGGATCGAACGAATATCTATTCTTACGAACGCAACAAGGCCGAGTTCACGCCGCAGGAATTGACCCAGTTCGAAGCAAACGCCATCGCATGGTCGCACTTCGGGGCCTTCCCTGCCGGCTATCGGAAGGTGGCGGTGCACCGTGTCGCCTCGGCCAAGGGCGCGGCGACACGGGCAAAGCGACTGAATATCCTGATCGACGCATCTGCCCTGGGGCTCCGACTGGGCTCACCGACCCAGGTCGACCGGTAGGACCTGGCCTGATCTTGACGATGAGGCCCGCAAGGGCCTCAATCTCAAGCGGATCAGGAGGACTTGCCGTGACACCCGACGAGATGAAGGCGATCATTCTCGCCTTTCCCGGCGCCGAGGAAGGGATGAGCTACGGCAGCCCCTCCTTCAAGGTGAACGGCAAGTTCTTCACCCGCCTGCGGCGCGAGGACGCCAGCGTGGTGCTGGTCGACGTCAGCGCGGATGAGCGCGACATGCTGATGGAGGCCGAACCCGAAACCTTCCACATCACGCCGCACTACAAGGACTATCCCAGCGTCCTGGCCCGCATCGAGACCCTGCACCCCGGCTCGTTCCGCAATTTCCTGGAGCGCCGGTTCCGGAAGGTGGCGAAGAAGAGCGTGGTGAAGGCGTGGGAGGCGGGGTTGGCCTAGGCACACCCATTTCACTGTATTTCCCTACCCCGCTCGTCATCGGCCGGCTTGTCCGGGCCATGACGATCAGGTAAAGGAGAACGCGCGTTCTCCCTCAAAACTCATCCTCGATCGCCGAGCGGAAGTTCTCGAAGACCTCGCGCATCTGCTGCTCGGGCGGCGCCTCCGGCTCAGGGGCGACCGGCGCAGGCGAAACGCTGGCCGTCAGCCGCCCAACTACCGCGCCATGCTGCACCAGCAACAGGTCCTCGCCGTCCGGCAGGTCGCTCAGCAGGGCCGCAATCTTCGGCGGCAGGTCATCAAGATCGAGGCGGGCCATGACCCCATCCTAGACCGCTTCCGACGAGACGGGTACACCGCCGCATGGCCTATAAATCCCTGCGCGAATTCCTGGACAAGCTGGAGGCGGCTGGCGAACTGGTCCGCGTGACCGAGCCGGTCTCCACCGTCCTTGAGATGACCGAGATCCAGCGGCGTCTGCTGCGCGATGGCGGACCCGCCGTGCTGTTCGAGAATGTCATCCGGGCCGACGGCGAGCCCTCGACCATGCCCTGCCTGGTCAATCTGTTCGGCACGGTCAAGCGGGTGGCCATGGGCGTCACCCTGGGGGGCGAGGAGCGCACCACGGCGGGTGAACTGCGTGAGGTGGGCGAGCTGCTGGCCTTCCTGCGCCAGCCCGAGCCGCCGCGCGGGATCAAGGACGCCATGGAGATGCTGCCGCTGGCCCGCACCGTGATGTCCATGCGACCCGCCACGGTGAAGAAGGCCCCGGTGCAGGAGATCGTGCTGACGGGCGACGACATCGACCTGACGAAACTGCCGATCCAGACCTGCTGTCCGGGCGAGCCCGCGCCCTTGATCACCTGGCCGCTGGTGGTCACCAAGGGTCCGTCGGACAAGCGCGAGGACAATTACAACCTCGGCATCTATCGCATGCAGGTGCTGGACAGGAACCGCACCGTCATGCGCTGGCTGGCCCACCGCGGCGGCGCCCAGCATCACCGGCGCTGGAAAGCCGAGGGCAAGCGCGAGCCCCTGCCCGCCTGCGCGGTGATCGGCGCCGATCCCGGCACTATCCTGGCCGCCGTGACGCCCGTGCCGGATACGCTGTCGGAGTACCAGTTCGCGGGGCTGCTGCGGGGTTCAAAGCTGGATCTTGTCGCCGCCAAGACGGTGCCGCTGATGGTGCCCGCTCAGGCCGAGATCGTGCTGGAGGGCCACGTGTTGCTCGACGAGTACGCCGACGAAGGGCCCTACGGCGACCACACGGGGTATTACAACTCGGTCGAGAAGTTCCCGATCTTCCAGGTGACCGCCATCACCATGCGGAAGAACCCGATCTACCTGACCACCTTTACGGGCCGCCCGCCGGATGAGCCCAGCGTGCTGGGCGAGGCGCTGAACGAGGTGTTCATTCCCCTGCTGCAGCAGCAGTTCCCGGAAATCGTCGACTTCTGGCTGCCCCCGGAAGGCTGCAGCTACCGCATCGCGGTCGTCTCCATGAAGAAGGGTTACCCCGGCCACGCCAAGCGCGTGATGATGGGCGTCTGGAGCTACCTTCGCCAGTTCATGTACACCAAGTGGGTGATCGTGGTGGACGACGACATCAACGCCCGGGACTGGAAGGATGTGATGTGGGCGCTGTCGACCCGCATGGATCCGGCCCGCGACATCACCCTGATCGAAAACACCCCCATCGACTATCTGGACTTCGCCTCACCCGAGAGCGGACTGGGCTCCAAGATCGGCCTGGACGCCACCAACAAGTGGCCGCCCGAGACCCATCGCGAATGGGGCGAGAAGCTGGGCATGGACGAGGCCACCATCGCGGCGGTCACGCAGAAGTGGTCCCGGCTGGGCCTGCCGGGGGATGGACGACCGGTGGAATGAGGTAAGGAGGCGCCATGGATCCTCAAGCTTCAGCACACGCCGCCGCGCTCTGGACCGGCCTGCACCTGATCCTGCTGCTGGTGCTGTCGGTGCTGGTCACTCGCCAGCGGAGCAAGCATCACGTCGAAATTGGCGACGGCGGCGTTCCCGCGCTGAACCAGGCCATCCGGGCGTTTGGCAATGCGACCGAGTATGTGCCCGCCGCCCTGATCGGGCTGGGCGCGCTGGCCCTGGCCAGCGCCATGCCGTTGCTGATCCATCTGATCGGATTTGTGCTGTTTGCGGGCCGGGTGATGCACGCTGTGGGCCTGTCGCGGAGCACCGGCGTCTCCTGGCTGAGGACCGCCGGCGTACTGGCCACCTGGGTCGCCTATATCGCGCTGGCCGCCGCGCTGTTGTTTTACGCCGTCCCTTAGGGTTGTTCCGGGCCTTAGGGTTGTTCCGGGCCGTCCAGTCGGCCATATCCTCCCGATGGATGAGACCCTTCTGAATGACCTGGTGGCGGCGGCCCTCAAGGCCGGTGCCGATGCCGCCGAAGCCGTTGGCGCCCAACGCCGAAGCCTGTCGATTGGCGTGCGCGAGGGGGCGCTGGAAGAAGTCGAGCGCGAGGAATCGCGCGACCTGGGCCTTCGAGTGTTTGTCGGCCAGCGGCAGGCTACCGTCTCCGGCTCCGATATCTCCGCAGAAGCCCGGGCTAAACTCGTGGCGCGCGCCGTAGCCATGGCGCGGCTCGCCCCGGAAGACCCCTATGGCGGGCTGGCCGATCCGGACCGACTGGCGCGCGGCCCGTTGCGCGATCTCGACCTCTACGATCCGACCGAACCCTCGCCGCTCGACCTGGAAGACCGCGCCCGCGCCGCCGAGGCTGCCGCACGCGCCGTGCCCAAGGTGACCAATTCCGATGGCGGCAGCGGCTCCTGGTCGTCGTCGCAGTGGACGATGGTGACCAGCGCAGGCTTTACCGG
>JANNFM010000427.1:0-4120 GCA_031379795.1 Alphaproteobacteria bacterium | reverse complement strand
GTGCTTCGACCCCTTTGCCTTTTGTATCGACGAGCTGCACGTTCGGCCGGTTGTACGTCGGCAGGTATTCGTCGTGGAAGCACGGCCGCTTGCAGAACTGATTGTACCAGGGCTTCAGGGCGTCCGCGGTCTCGGGATCCTGGACGACGGAATCTACCCGCGCCCGGACCTGCTCCATCTTCTTGAAGTCGGCCAGTTGCATCAGCTCGGCGGGGTTGTCGACGGCCTCACCGGCCTCCATCTTCTTGCGGGCCAGCAGCAGGATGTTGCCGATAATGTCGGTCCAGCCGTCCTGCACCAGGTCTTCCTTGGCGAAACCACCGGACACCAAGGTGTTGAAGTTGTCCATGCGGTGCTGTTGCCAGCCGGGCTCAAGATTTTCAGCCCATTGCGGGTCCGTCGGGCGGTTGTTGCGCACATCGATGGACGAAGGTGTGCGCTGGAAAACGAACAGCTCCTTGGCCCACTCACCGAGATGCGGCACGCACTGGACGGCCGTTGCGCCGGTGCCGATGATGGCGACGCGCTTGTCCTTCAGGTTCGTCAGGCCGCCGTTGGAATCTCCACCCGTGTAGGCGTAGTCCCACCGGCTGGTGTGGAAGCTGTGGCCCTTGAAGCCCTCGACGCCGGGAATGCCCGGCAGCTTCGGCCGATGCAGCGGTCCATTGGCCATGACCACAAAACGCGCCTTCAGAGAGTCGCCCCTGTTGGTCGTGACCGTCCAGCGAGCGGTGTCCTCGTCCCAACGCATCTCGGTGACTTCGGTCTGGAACAGAGCGCCGCGATAGAGATCGAATTTCTCGGCGATCGCGCGGCTGTGACGCAGGATTTCCGGAGCGCGGGAATATTTCTCGACCGGCAGGTAGCCCACCTCTTCCAGCAAAGGCAGGTAGATGTAGCTCTCGATGTCGCAGGCGGCGCCCGGATAACGGTTCCAGTACCAGGTGCCCCCGAAGTCGCCGCCCTTCTCGATGATCCGGATGTCATCGACGCCGGATTCCCGCAGCCGCGCCGCGGCCAGCTGGCCACCAAAGCCGCCGCCGACCACCACGACCTCGACATCCTCGCTTAGCGATTCACGATCCAGTCGCTCGACGTAGGGATCTTCCAGATAGTGGGCGAACTGGCCCGCGATCTCGACATACTGCTCGCTGCCGTCTGCGCGAACCCGCCGGTCGCGCTCGACGCGGTACTTGTCACGGAGGGCGTTTGGGTCAAACCCCAGGTCGTCTGCGTCCGAAATCTCCGGCCTGTCGTCTGCCATGATCCATCTCCTGCCCACGGTTATCAGCGTTCAGACTGCCGAACAGCCGTTTGAAGATCAAGTATGCCCGAAGGGAAGCGCCTGTCGCCGATGAGCGACTACGGCCGAACGATCCGTCCGCCCGTCATCGAAACTGGAACGCCGGTCGTGCCCGGAAACGAAATTGGAAGACCATGGAACGCGCGCGCCGCCAGATAGGCAAAGGCTTCGGCTTCAATGCTGTCGCCACGCCAGCCATGATCCTCCGCCGTCTTCACCGGCATCGGCAGCCGCCCGGCCAGCGCCTTCATGATCTCCGGATTGTGCCGACCGCCGCCGCAGACAATCACCTCGGTTGGAACCTGGCCGACCGCTTCAAAGGCCAGCTTCACGCCGTCGGCCATGAAGGTCACCAGAGTCGCCGCGGCGTCCTCCAGCTTGAGCGCCTCCAGCGGTTCAAGCGAGAAATCATAGCGGTCCAGCGACTTGGGCGGTGCGGCGCGGAAATAGGGATGTGCCAGCAGCGCACTGACCACGCCCTCATCCACGCGACCAACGCTGGCGTACTTGCCGCCTTCGTCAAACCGACCGGCACCGCGCGCCTGAACCAGCAGGTCGATCATGCCGTTGCCGGGGCCAGTGTCGAAGGCCACCAGGTCGTCGCCCCCGGACCAAAACGTTACGTTCGCCACGCCGCCGATGTTCAGCACCGCCAGCGGCGCGGCAAGACCCGACGCACGGGCGCGGGCCAGGTGATAGATGGGTGCGAGAGGAGCGCCCTCCCCGCCCGCCGCGACATCCGCAGTGCGGAAATCGAAGGCTACGGGCCGCCCGGTCAGTCTGGCGAGCATGGCCCCGTCGCCTAGCTGCACCGTGCGACCCGGCACACCGTCGCGGGGACGCTCGTGAAACACCGTCTGACCGTGCATGCCGATGAGGTCGATGTCAGGCCAGGACAGGCCATTGTCCAACAGGAAGCCCTCGGCGGCGGCAAAGTGTTCTTCGGCAACCATTTCGGCGGTGTGACGGAAAATCGCGGGCTCGGGCGCGCCGCGAGCCATCGCCAGCGCCTGACGCGTCGCTTCCAGCACAACGTCACGGGTCGCTTCCGTCAGCTTGCGTTCGCCAGCCGGACCAAAGGCCTGAATCGTACGACCGTCCGTCTCGAGGATCGCCATGTCGACGGCGTCGAGAGAGGTTCCGGTCATGAATCCGAGCACACGCATGGCGCTTGACTGCCACGATCACACTGACGTAGCTAGCCCGTCATGATCGGTCCCGCCGCCCAAACTGGACGCTATTGCCGCCTGCCCTTTTAGCAGGCGACCGATCCCTCGCGCCTGCCTTTCCCGGCCGGCGCACCAAATCCAGACCCCCTCGCGCCGGCCTCCTCAACTCAAGGAGTTCCGCCATGTCTCTCGAAATCCCGGACGTAGCCGTGCTAGAGCGCGCGCCACCTGATCAATCCGTCCCCGTCTCCGAGATACGCCCGATGTCTGACGCCGCCTTCAAGTCCGAGTTCCTGAAGACCATGCAGGCGCGTGGTTACATTCACCAGATCACCCATCCGGTGGAACTGGACGCGGCCGCGAGCTCGAGCGTTGTCACGGCCTACATCGGGTTCGACGCCACGGCCTCCAGCCTGCACGTCGGCCATCTGATCCAGATCATGATGCTCCGCCGGCTGCAGCAGGCCGGCCACAAGCCCATCGTGCTGATGGGCGGCGGCACGACCAAAGTGGGAGATCCCACCGACAAGGAGGGTCAGCGCCCCCTGCTGACCGACGCCCAGATCCAGGACAACATTGCCAGCATCAAGGGGACCTTTCAGAAGTTCCTCACCTTCGGCGACGGACCCACCGACGCCGTGATGGTCAACAACGACGATTGGCTGTCGAAGTTCGGCTACGTTCAGTTCCTGCGTGACTACGGCGTGCACTTCACAATCAACCGGATGCTCGCCTTCGACAGCGTCAAGAACCGGCTGGAGCGTGAGCAGCCGATGACCTTTCTCGAGTTCAACTACATGCTGATGCAGTCGGTGGACTTCCTGGAACTGGCGCGAACCCACGGCTGCGGCCTGCAGATGGGCGGTTCGGACCAGTGGGGCAACATCGTCAATGGCGTGGAGCTGATCCGGCGGGTGGACCAGAAGGCCGCGTTCGGCCTGACCACGCCCCTGCTCTCCACCGCCTCGGGCCAGAAGATGGGCAAGACTGTGGGCGGGGCCGTCTGGCTGAACGCCGACATGCGCAGCCCCTACGACTACTGGCAGTTCTGGCGGAACACCGAGGACGCCGACGTCGGCCGCTTCCTGCGCCTTTTCACTGACCTGCCGCTGGACCAGATTGCGCGTCTTGAGGCTTTGCCCGGGTCGGAGATCAACGAGGCCAAGAAGGTGTTGGCCAACGAAGCCACGCGCATGCTGCACGGCACCGACGCGGCACAATCTGCGGAGGCGGCGTCCAAGGCGGCGTTTGAGGACGGCAAGCTCTCCGAAGACCTGCCGACCCATCAGGTGTCCAATGTCGATCTCGTCGCCGGGATCGTCCTGGCTGCGCTCGCGGCGGACGCTGGCCTCGCGGCGTCAAAGGGCGAGGCCAGACGCCTCGCTCAGGGCGGGGGTCTGCGTGTGAATGACCAGCCCGAAGCTGACGGCAACCGGCTCCTGACCCACCAGGATCTTGTCGGTGGGGTGATCAAACTCGCCGCCGGCAAGAAGAAGATTGTCCTGATCAAACCCGTTTAGGAGATAGCGATGACCGATGTGATCGAAGGCGGCACGACGCCGAACTTCCAGCTCCAGACGGAGAACGGCGTTGTCAGCCTCGCCGATTTCGCCAGCAAAACGCTGGTCCTCTACTTCTACCCCAAGGA
>JANNFM010000415.1:0-6600 GCA_031379795.1 Alphaproteobacteria bacterium | reverse complement strand
GATCTGCCCGTGGCGTTTGCCGGTGCTCGCAAGATGGGTGTCGGGTGGGCGCTGGACGTCATTCTGAAGGCGCCCCGGCGGGTGTTTTTGCGAGGCCGGTGGCTGGTCGTGGAAATGTCCCTCGACGCCCACGTCGGGGGCACGACCGGCAACACTAACCTCTCCGGCACGGCGCGCGTCGTGCGGGGGGACTACGATTTCGCGGGGAAGCGGTTCGCCTTTGACGATACCGGTGTTGTTTATCTCTCCAGCCGACCTCAGAATATCCGGCTGCAACTGGATGCGACCCGGGAAGATCCCACGTTGAAGGTGACCGTCCGGATTCGAGGGACGGCGGCCAGACCAGAAATCACGCTGGCGTCTTCCCCGAGCCTTCCCAACGACGAGGTCCTGGCCAAGGTGTTGTTCGAGCGTTCGGCATCGCAGTTGTCGCCCGTCGAGGCGGCCCAGTTGGCGTCGGCCCTCTCATCGCTTACGGGCGGCGGCGGACTGGACGTGCTTGGGAATCTGAAGAGTCTTGCGGGCCTGGATCGTCTTGCATTCGGCGGTGGACTCAACTCCAGCGTCACCGTGTCGGGCGGAAAGTACCTGACCGATGATGTCTATCTCGAACTGACCGGCGGTGGCCGTGAAGGCCCGTCGGCACAGGTGGAGTGGCGACTGCGCAAGAACCTTTCAATCCTGTCGCGACTGGCCGGACAGGCGGGGAACCGCCTGGCGGTCCGCTGGCGCAAGGACTATTGACGTTCAGGGTCTACTGGCCCGTAGACGGGCATAGGCTTGGGTTCCACGGGTTATCACCTGATCCTGGGACGTTATTGCGTCCACCGGGATGTCTGGCTGGCCGTCAAGCCGTGCGTAGACTTCGCCAAAATCGCTGAGCGTTACGTCAAGCAGGGTCTGGAGGGACGGCACCACGAAATAGGCCTGCTGAAAATCGTCGATACGATAGGGGGTGCACATCACTCGTTGCAGGTCGAACCCCAGTCGGTTGGGCGACGGATCCTCAAGCGCAAACACTGACTCAGCATGGCTAGAGGCGATGCCAGCCCCATAGATCCTGAGACCTTGCGGCGTGTTCAGCAGGCCGAACTCCACCGTGTACCAGTAGAGCCTGGCCAGATTGTGCAACTGACCCAGGCCCATAGCCCTTAAACCACCGCGCCCGTAGGCCTGCATGTAGTCCGCGAAGATCGGGTCCGTGAGCATCGGCACATGGCCGAAAACGTCGTGAAAGACGTCCGGTTCCTGCAGGTAGTCCAGTTGATCCTGCCTGCGAATGAAATGCCCGGCTGGAAAGCGACGATTTGCGAGGTGTTCAAAGAACACGGCGTCTGGAACCAGGCCGGACACTGCGACGACGGTCCAGCCGGTCAAGGCAACAAGGTCTTCGTTAATCCTCGCAAAGTCGGGGATACCCGACCGGTGCAGGTCCAGTGCATCCAGACCCTTCAGAAACGGATCGCAGGCGCGACCAGGAAGCAGAGCTGTCTGGCGCTCATAAAGCGTGGTCCAGAGCCGATGCTCCGCCGCAGTGTAGCGGTCCCAGGACTGATCCAGGGTCCAGTCGGGTCGCGTGTTCTGTGGCGTCGCCGGGTTGGCGAGATTGGCAATCATCGCACAAGAATAACCCCGAATTATGGGAATATCCGACCGTATTTCGCGCGAAATCCCGATTTTCTCGGGACGTTAGTGCACTATTCCCGGCCTAGTGACCGATCCCGTGCCGCAGGCGATACTGGCCCTCATCGAAGGCTTCGAAGAGCAGGGTCGCCTGAGGGTGACCGACCGGCTCGCCCGTTTCGTCCGGCAGCAGGTTCTGTTCCGAGACGTAGGCCACATAGGCGCTCTCATCGTTCTCGGCCAACAGGTGATAAAATGGTTGATCCTTGTGCGGACGAATGTGTTCCGGGATCGACAGCCAGTAGTCCTCAGTGTTTGCGAACATCGGATCGACGTCAAAAATCACGCCACGGAACGGATATACCCGGTGGCGGACGACTTGGCCGATCGTGAATTTGGCGAGGCGGGTGTCCATGATCTCGAATCTACACCGGTCGTCTGACTGGAACGTGAACGTAGTGTCGCCCGTCATTCATACAAGCGTCGTCTTTCGGACCTGCGACAGTCTTGCTACAGTTGCCCGGAAATCAGGCGCACCAAATGGGGTGGGCGTCTGTCTGGGACGAAAGACAGTCCATGAGTGAGGCGCTGCGCGCGCCCGGGTCCGTGAATCGAGACCCGGAGAAGGCTGTGGGAGATATGCCCCACTATGCCGCGCTCGATCTGGGTACCAACAATTGCCGACTGCTGATCGCGACGCCCACACCCAGGGGCTTTCGTGTCGTCGAGGCATACTCTCGCATCGTGCGGCTCGGGGAGGGGTTGTCCCAGAGCGGCAGATTGTCAGAGGCGGCTATGGAGCGCGCCTTGATGGCGCTCAAGGTCAGCGGTGAAAAGGTTCGTCGACGCCGGGTGGTCAAGTTTCGCGCTATCGCCACCCAGGCCTGTCGCATGGCGGTGAACGGTCAGGCCTTCGTCAACCGGGTGGCGAATGAAACGGGTGTGAATCTGCAGATCATTTCGCCGCATGAGGAGGCGAAACTCTCCGTTACCGGCTGCCTTAATTTGCTCGACTACGGCCACGAGGCTGCGCTGGTCGTGGACGTAGGGGGCGGTTCGACGGAGTTGTCCTGGGTCGACCTCAAGGCCGGGGTGTCGGCGACGCCTCCACCCATGCGCGCCTGGCTGTCGGTGCCGATCGGGGTCGTCACGCTGGCGGAACGCTTTCCCGAGGGCGATGTTCCGACCGATGGCTGGTATCGCCAGATGGTCGACCACGTCAAAGAACAGATCGCCGCATTCCGCCGTGCCGACCCGATGAGGCCGATCTTCGAGGCGGACCGGGCGCACATGGTTGGAACCTCCGGCGCGATCACCAGCCTGGCGGGCATGCATCTGGGATTGCCGCGCTATGACCGCAACCGCGTCGATGGCATCTGGATGACACGGCAGGACTGTGATGCCGCCGCCGCGGGCCTGCTGGCGCTCAATGCCAGCGAGCGCGCCGCTCAGCCCTGCATTGGCCCGGATCGGTCAGATCTGGTGCTGGCCGGTGCGGCGATCCTGCAAGCGGTCCAGGAACTCTGGCCCTGCAATCGGGTCCGGGTCGCCGACCGTGGCCTGCGGGAGGGAATTCTGCTGGCCCTGATGGCCGAGCGCGGGCAGTCTCGCACCCGCAAACGCCGCCGTGGGCGCGGTGGCTCCAGACGCACAGGTTCAAAATGACCGAACCGCCGCCCCGCAAACGGATGGTCAAGCTGCCCACAGGCGGCCAGGAAGGCGGACGCGGCAAGCCGGCGCGCCTGAAGACCGCCAAGCAGCGCACGCCGTCCCAGCAGGCCTGGCTGTCACGACAGGTGAACGACCCCTTCTCGGCCAAGGCGCGGGCGCTGGGTTATCGAAGCCGCGCCGCGTTCAAGATCACCGAGATCGACGACCGTTTTCACTTTCTGAAGCCCGGCGCACGGGTGGTGGACCTGGGGCTCGCGCCTGGTGGCTGGACGCAGATTGCCGTCATGCGCGGTGTGACCCATATCGTGGGGGTCGATCTCTTGCCGGTCGACCCGCTGCCGCCGGCAAAGATTATCCAGATGGACTTTACGGACCCGGAATGTCCGCCGCTCTTGATCCAGATGCTGGGCGGTTCGCCGGACGTGGTGCTGTCGGACATGGCGCCCAATACCGTCGGCCACCGTGAGACCGACCACCTGCGGATCGTCGGCCTGATCGAGGCAGCCATCGCGTTCGCCCTGGATGTCCTGAAGCCCGGCGGCACATTTGTCGCCAAGTCGTTTCAGGGCGGCGGCAGCGATCAACTCATCGCTCATCTGAAAATGCACTTCACCGAAGTGAAAAACGTCAAACCCAAGGCCAGCCGGCAGGATAGCTCTGAGGTCTTTCTCGTGGCGACGGGGTTCAAGGGGCGGCAGGCGGTTCCGGGGTCGCTGCGCCCTCGGTGACGAGCCAGTTGCGAAACTTGTCCAGGGCACGACTCTCCGCGCCCGGCGCAGCGAGAATGGCGAAGGCGCTTCCGGAAACGTGAAACCCGAGCGGCGCGACCAGTTGGCCCGCCTCGACCTCTTTTGCGCAAAGCGGCCAGGACAGCACGGTCGCCCCCAATCCAGCCAGTGCGGCGTCCATGGCGAAGTGACCATGGGCAAAGAGGCGTTCCTGTGTGGGCGGTAAATCTATGCCCGCGAGCTCTGCAAACACCGGCCAAGCCTCGGGGTGTGTGGTTGAGGAGAGACGAGGATGTCTGAGGAGGTCGCGTTCTGCCAGCACAGGTGAGATCACTACGCCCACGGCGTTTCGAATGAATGGCGTACAGCTTGGGTCCGCGAGAAGCCTCGCTCTCGCGATCCGAACCACAGCATCCGCGCCGCGATGCGAGGTGGCGTGCGCAGCGAGTTCGGAGAGGTGCAGGCGCACATCAGGATGGGCGGCCTGAAAGCGGACAAGGCGCGGGATCAGCCACTTCACCGAGATCGAGGCGTTGACGGCGATATGCAGATCTTCCCCTTCGGAGCATGTCCGTCGGACGGCCATGGCGATCTGGTTGAAGGCGTCTGTAAGGGCAGGCAGCAGTTCGCGACCTGCGGCTGTCAGTTCAAGCCGGTTCCTGGGTCCTGAGAACAGGCGCACGCCCAGGGCGCGCTCCAGCGACTTTACCTGTCGACTAACGGCGGAATGGGTGACGCAAAGCTCCTCGGCAGCCAACGTCACGCGGCCAGTGCGCGCCATGGCCTCGAAGGCTCGCAATGCGTTGAGGGAAGGCATGGGCTTCGATGTGAGATTTTCGAACATTCTGCCGACTTAATGTCGATTTACGTCATTGTGCAATCGGCGCACATGCTCACCATGACGAAATCCACACCTCCCTCGCTCCGCCAGGTCGACTACGATCAGGTCCAGCACGACGTGTACGCGAGGGGTCGGGCGCTGCCGGCGGAGTCCATCCGCCGCTACATGGAAGCGTTTGGAACGCATCTTCCCAAACATCGGCCACTGGTCGGCGTCGACCTTGGCTCGGGGACCGGACGCTTCACCCCCGCCCTGGCGGATGCGTTTGGTGGGCCGGTCTATGGCGTCGAGCCCGCAGCTGGAATGCGACGTATCGCCGAGGCGGACGCTGGCCACGCACGCGTGACGTATCTGGCCGGCGAGGCAGGCTTGATTCCTCTTCCAGCCGAAGTCGCTGATTTCGTGCTGATGTTTCTCTCGTTTCACCATGTGCCGGACCGACCCGCCGCCGCGCGCGAGATCGCTCGCGTACTGAAGCCGGGAGGGCGTTTCATACTGCGCAGCACATTCCGGGATCGCATCCCGGACCACTGGTGGCGCGGCTATTTCCCGACAAGCTGGGCCGTCGAAGAGGCCATGTTCCCCTCCGCAGCCGAGGCCTGCGTCATCTTCGAGGCCGAGGGATTCTCAACGGTTGAGCAGGTGCAGATGGAGATCCCGTTTGAGGGAGATTTGCCGTCCCTGGTCGAAAAGCTCCACCTTCGGGCGGTGTCGACGTTCGAGCACATGACGGCGGCAGAGCTTGATGCAGGATTCGCGCGGCTCGACGCGGCCTTCGCGGCGGGAACCCTCGAAGAAAAGTCGACATTTGGCGACTTTATCGTCTTCGAGCGCCAATGAAGGTCACGCCCCTTGCCCCCACGCGTCCGCAACCCCTATACGCGGAACGCAAAATGGAGAGTCTCATGGAGATCCGCGAAGGTTTGACCTTCGACGATGTTTTGCTCGAACCCGGTCCGTCCGATGTGATGCCCACGCAGGTGGATGTCGCCACCCGGTTTACGCGAGAGATCAGTCTGAATATCCCGCTGGTGTCCGCCGCCATGGACACGGTCACCGAGAGCCGTCTGGCCATCGCCATGGCCCAGTCGGGCGGCATCGGTGTGCTGCACCGTAACCTGACCATCGAGGAACAGTCAGACCAGGTTCGCGAGGTCAAGCGCTACGAAAGCGGCATGGTGATCAATCCGCTGACGATCAATCCGGATACGCCGCTGAGCGAAGTCCTGGCGATCAAGGCCCGGCGCAAGATCTCGGGCTTTCCGGTGGTGGATCCCAAAACCGGCAAGCTGTGCGGTATCCTGACCAACCGTGACATGCGCTTTGAGGGACGTTCAGATATCCCGGCCAAGGCGCTGATGACGCACGAAAATCTGGTGACTGTGCGTGAGGGTGTCACCCAGGCTGAAGCCCGCGACCTGCTGCGTCGACACAAGATCGAGCGGCTGATCGTGGTGGATGACGACTACCGCGCCGTCGGCCTGATCACCGTCAAGGACATGGAGAAGTCGCAGGCTCACCCCAACGCCGCCAAGGATGCCCAGGGGCGTCTGCTGGTGGCCGCGGCGTCAACCGTGGGTGATGCCGGGTACGAGCGCTCGATGGCGCTGGTCGATGCTGGGGTCGATGTGGTGGTGATCGACACCGCGCACGGCCACAACTCGGACGTCGCCCGCGCAGTCCAGCGCGTACATCAACCCGCTCTTGGTTGCGACGAACGCCGTGCCGTCGTCGGCG
>JANNFM010000407.1:0-2943 GCA_031379795.1 Alphaproteobacteria bacterium | reverse complement strand
CCATCGGTATAGAACAGCAGGGCGCCGGAAGAGTTCGAGATCATCGCAGAAGGCTCCCCGCTGCCGCACACCGTACCCAAAAACGCGACCGGCATTCCGGTGGCGAAACTCAGGGCGCAATGAAACGGGAAGACCCAGTTGGTACAGGTGTTCTGGATCGGGGTGCACGCGGTGACGTACACCACCTGGGTGTTGGTGCTGGAATTTACGCCGCCATCGGTGACCGTCAGCGTCGCGGTCCATGGCCCGGCGGTGGGATAGGTGGCCGTGGCATTCTGGGTGCTGGCACTGGCCGGGGGATTGGCGCCCGGGAAGGCCCAGGCATAGGTGTACCCCGGGCCCGCGGCAGGAGTGCCGAATTGTACCGTGCCCCCCGCGCACAGTTGCGTCGGGGCGGCGGAGATGAGCGCGTTGATAGAGAGGGCATACCGAGATATCAAGGGTCGGCTTGCCTAGCCATCGCGAGACATGCAACCGATGAGCGGTAGGGAACTCACTGGCAGGACCGCTCTTGTGACTGGCCTTGCCCGACGCGCAAGGATCGGAGCGGCGCGACAACTCAGGCCAAACACGCCGGGGCGCATCATCAACATCACATCGGGGCAGGGTCGCGGTCCGATGCCAGGACAAATCGCGTACGTGGTATCTGACGAGCTGAGATCCGAGATCTCGCAGGCATCGCCGGAGAGTAGGATGTCATCCCCAGAGGAGATCGCCCGCTTGGCGCGGTGGCTGTCAGGCGACGATGCCGCATCGGTCACGGGGCGGGTGATCAGAGCGCAGGACGGCGGACGTGGCTGACCAAATAATCCGCTTCGACGACGGAGCCGGCTACGAACGATACATGGGGAAGTGGAGCCAGCTTGCAGGCGACACGTTCCTCGACTGGCTGGCGCCAGCATCAGGTCTGCGATGGCTCGACGTTGGCTGCGGCAACGGAGCCTTTACCGAAATGGTCGTCGAGCGGTATGCACCCTTCTCCGTGTACGGGATAGACCCGTCCGAGGGGCAGCTCGCTTTTGCCCGCACCAGACCCGCGGCGCGCTTGGCGCAGTTTCGTCAGGGCGACGCCATGGCCTTGCCGCTTCCCGACGACGTGTTCGACGTGGCTGTGATGCCGCTGGTGATCTTCTTCGTTCCCGACCCGGCCACGGGTGTTGCCGAGATGGTGCGAGTGGTCTGTCCAGGCGGCGCCGTCACCGCCTACGCGTGGGACATGTGTGGCGGTGGATTTCCGTACGAGGCCTTGCAGGTGGAGATGCGCGCCATGGGTGTTGCAGTTCCGGTGCCGCCAAGCCGTGACGCGTCTCGGATAGACGCACTGCGGACCCTGTGGGCTGGCGCGGGTCTGGATGCTGTCGAAACGCGAGAGATCAGGGTGGAACGGACGTTCGCCGACTTCGACGACTTCTGGGCCACCATCTTGATGGGGCCGAGCGTCGGTCCACAGCTCGCAGGGATGGCACCCCAGGACACCGTGCTTCTCAAAGCACGGATGCGTGAGCGTCTGCCGGCGGATGCCTCTGGCCGTATCACCTATGACGCCCGGGCCAACGCGGTAAAGGGTCGCGTTCCACTTTGAGAGCGGCCCTGCACACGGCCTACGGACCGGCGGATCTGCTTCAGGTCACTGAAGTCGCAAAGCCTGTCCCCACGCACCACCAGGTCCTCATCAAGATACGCGCGACGACGGTCTCGACCGGGGACTGCAATATCCGAAATCTGACTTTCGTGCCCCACTCCATGGCCCCGATGGCGAAGCTGATGTTCGGCATCGGGAAGCCCTGGAGAAAATGCATCCTCGGCACCCAGCTTGCCGGGGAGGTGGAGGCCGTTGGCCAGAGCGTGACGCGATTCAAAGTGGGGGACCGGGTCTTCGCATCCACAGGCATGGCGGGGGGCGGACATGCCCAATACGCCTGCCTGCCTGAGAACGCGTCCCTGGCGATCAAGCCGGCGCCTCTGAGCTGGGAGGACGCGGTGGCTATCCCGTTTGGGGCAAACACCGCGCTGTACTACCTCCGGGACCTGGGGAAGGTCCGCGCCGGCCAGGAGCTACTCGTTGTCGGGGCTTCCGGGAGCATTGGCACGGCCGCGGTGCAGCTGGGCAAGCACTTTGGGGCCCGCGTGACAGGGGTGTGCAGCGGGCAGAACGCAGAGCTCGTGAAGTCTCTGGGGGCGGATCAGGTCATCGATTACACCCGGGAGGATTTCACCAGGAACAAGAAGACCTACGATTTGATCCTGGACACGGTTGCAGCGACCACCTTTTCTCGCTGCAAGCAGTCGTTGACGCCGGAAGGGGTATTTCTGCCGTGCATCATGAGCCTCACAGACATGTTGTTTCTCATGCCATGGACCGCCTTGACGCGAGGCAGGAGGCTAAAGGGCGGCGTGGCGATTGAAACCCTGGCGAGACTGAACACCATTACGGAGTTTGCGGCGGCGGGCACGCTCAAGCCTGTCGTGGACAGGAGCTATCCCCTGGAGCGGATCGCCGAGGCGTTCACGTATGTGGAACGAGGGCACAAGAAGGGCAACGTCGTCATCACCGTCGAGCATCCCGAAGAAGAGGGCATCCGATGACTGACATCAATCGCCGACAATTCGTTCGGGCCGGTGTGCTGGCCGGTGCGGCTGTCGGGGCGAAGGGCGAGCATGCCCTGGCGTGGAAGATCCCCGGACGAGTGGGCGACTCGCCGGTGCTTGGCGCCGGCCTCTATGTCGACGGAGAGGTGGGAGCGGCTGGTTCGACTGGACGAGGTGAAGCCAACCTCTACGGTCTGTGCTCCTTCCTGATCGTCGAGAACATGCGCCGCGGCTTGCGGCCCAAGGACGCCGGCATAGAGGCGCTCAGGCGGATCAAATCGGCCACGATCGAGCGGCGGCTCTTGAATGATCGCGGCGAACCCAACTTCAACGTCAACTTCTACGTCTTGAACG
>JANNFM010000404.1:0-9212 GCA_031379795.1 Alphaproteobacteria bacterium | reverse complement strand
GCGCCACGCTCCGATGGGCCCGGCGGCGAGGCGCGTCTTCTAGCGGATGAGCAGATGAGAGCAACGACAAAGTTGGTGGTGGGGATTTACACCTTACCGGCGGGAGGGGGACCGCCCGCTGAAAAGCGGGAGGTGGAGGGGGAAGGCCACATGTACGGACTCCCGAATGCCCGGTCGATAACAGATGCGTCAGGCTTGCCCCCTCCACCACGCCCTCTGCGGGGCGCGGTCCCCCTCCCGCCATCGCAGGCGATGGGGGAGGTTAGCACAGGCCTTCAGCCTCCCGGCACCCGCTCCATCCAGCGGATCAGCGGAAACAGCGGCACGCCCCACAGCGTCCCGGCCACGGCGAAATAAGCCAGCTTTGCCGCCCAGTGATCCGGGACGTAGTCGCCGAGCGTTGCGAACGCGATCACGTAGAGCGCCAGGAACGCCAGGATGGCGATCAAGCCGATGAATTTGCGCAGGCGAGGGGGCATGGCGGGCTCATACCGGGCTGGAGGCCGGGGCGAAAGCCCGCTATGAGGCGCTGCCCCAGTTCGGGCGTGATATTTTGTATCCTGCAAACATGACCTCGTTCCTGCGTTCCGACAGATCCCGGCCCGTCGCGATCTGGTTGTTTGTGGTGGCCTTGCTGGTCCTGGCCATGGTGATCGTCGGCGGGGCGACCCGACTGACGGACTCCGGCCTCTCGATCACCGAGTGGAAACCGGTCACGGGGGCACTGCCGCCACTGTCGGCCGCCGACTGGCAGGCCGAGTTCGCGCTCTACAAACAGATCCCGCAGTACAGCCAGCTGAATGCCGGCATGAGCCTTGGCGACTTCAAGGCCATCTACTGGTGGGAATGGTCACATCGAGCGCTGGGTCGCTTCCTCGGCCTGGCGTTCGGCGGGCCGTTCGTCTGGTTCGCCATCCGGCGGCAATTGCCACGTTGGCTGTTCTGGCGGCTGGGCGGGATTTTCCTGCTGGGTGGGCTGCAAGGCGTCGTGGGCTGGTGGATGGTGGCCAGCGGACTCTCCGAGCGGGTCTCTGTGGCGCCGGAGCGTCTGATGACCCACCTGGGGCTGGCGTTTGCCCTGTTGGGCCTGTTGATCTGGACGGCGCTGGATGCCTGGGCCGGTGCGCCGCGCGCGGCCCGTCCGGGTGCCTGGAGCGTCTCTGCGGCCGGATTGATCGGCTTGATCTATATTCAGATCCTGCTGGGCGCGCTGGTGGCCGGGAATGACGCGGGCCTAGTCTACAACGACTGGCCGCTGATGAACGGGGCCTGGCTTCCTGACAACTATGCG
This sequence comes from Alphaproteobacteria bacterium, assembly GCA_031379795.1. Taxonomy (GTDB): domain Bacteria; phylum Pseudomonadota; class Alphaproteobacteria; order Caulobacterales; family Caulobacteraceae; genus Phenylobacterium. Next base: position 7,921 of record JANNFM010000404.1, on the reverse strand, counting down.
GGCGAGACGCTTTGGGCGACGTTGGCGCATATTCAGGGAGCCGTGCAATTGCATCACCGCCTCACAGCCTATGGATTGGCTGTGCTCGCGATTGTGCTGGGTCTTGCGGCGTCGCGGTCAAAGCTGTTGCCGCAGACCGCGAGGATGATCGGGATTGGTCTGGCTCTGGCGATTATCTTGCAAGGGGCGTTGGGCGTCGTGACGCTGATGGCCCACGCACCGGTCTTGCTGGGGATCGCCCATCAGTTGGCCGCTGCATTGCTGCTCAGCCTGGCCGTCGGGTTCGCCTGGCGGGTCCGCCGTCTCTAGGGCAATGCGCATTTCAAGCGAAATCCAGGCCAATCAGATATGGTATTATATTACCGTCTACAAAATAGATAGATAATTCAAATCCCTAGGGAGACTCTAGAGGTGCGCTTGGGGTTGACAGGCGACTGTCAGACCAGCATACACCCCGCCTCACGTCGGGAGCGCGTCCAGTGCGCCCGCTAGTTCTATGGACACGTCCCTCATGCTGAAGAGCACTACGGCTTCTCTGAAGCCAGCCGAGGTCGAGAAGAAGTGGATCGTGGTCGACGCTCAGGACGCCGTTGTCGGTCGCCTGGCTTCGTTCATTGCGATGCGCCTTCGCGGCAAGCACCGGCCCGACTACACCCCGCATGTCGATTGCGGTGACTTCGTCGTCGTCGTCAATGCCGACAAGGTGAAGATGACCGGCAAGAAGCTGGCCGACAAGATCTACTACTGGCACACCGGCCACCCCGGCGGCGTCAAGAAGCGCACCGCAGGCCAGCTGCTGGCCGGCAAGTACCCCGAGCGGGTGCTGGAAAAGGCCGTCGAGCGCATGTTGCCCAAGGAAAGCCCCCTGGCCCGCAAGCAATTGACCCACCTGCGTATCTACAATGCCGGCGAGCATCCGCACGCGGCGCAGAACCCCGAGGCCATCGCGTTCGCTGATCTGAACGCCAAGAACGTGCGGAGCGCCTGATGTCGGAAGCCACCACAACCGAAGCCACCGGCTTTGACGCGCTCAAGGGCATGGGCACCCAGGCCGAGCCTGTCGTTCATGTTCAGAAGCTGGATGCACAAGGCCGCGCCTACGCCACCGGCAAGCGCAAGAACGCGGTTGCCCGCGTTTGGCTGAAGCCCGGCAAGGGCAGGATCACGATCCACGGCAGCGAGGATCCCAAGCACAAGGACGGTCGCGACCAGACGGTCTATTTCGCCCGTCCTGTGTTGCGGATGATGATCGCCCAGCCCTTCCAGGTCACCGACCGGGTCGGTCAGTTCGATGTGGACATCACGGTTACCGGGTCGGGCCTCTCAGGCCAGGCCGGCGCGATCCGCCACGCCATCTCCAAGGCTTTGACCTATTATGAGCCCGGCCTGCGCACGGTGCTGAAGCCGCATGGCTTCCTGACCCGCGACAGCCGCGTGGTCGAGCGTAAGAAGTACGGCAAGGCGAAAGCCCGCCGCAGCTTCCAGTTCTCGAAGCGCTAACCGCGCGCGACAACGACTCGCGTTTACGGATTGGGGCGCTTCGGGAAACCGGAGCGCCCTTTTCTTTGGCTGGATAGAGACCTCATGACCCACACAGTCTTCATCGACGGCGAGGCCGGCACTACAGGCCTTCAAATCCGGGAGCGGCTGGAACGCCGCTCAGATCTTTCCGTGCTCTCGATCGATCCTGCCCGGCGCAAGGACGTTGAAGCCCGTCGCGAGTTGTTGAACTCTGCCGACGCCGTCGTGCTTTGCCTTCCCGACGACGCGTCGCGGGAAGCCGTGGGTTTGATCACGTCGAACAGGGTCAAGGTCGTGGACGCCTCAACGGCCTATCGGACGGCACCGGACTGGGCCTATGGCTTTGCCGAGATGTCGCCCGCCCAAAGGGCGGTGATCCAGTCGGCGACGCGGGTCTCCAACCCCGGGTGCTATCCCACCGGTTTCATCGCGCTGGTCCGCCCCCTGGTGGCCTCAGGGCTGATTCCGGCTGACTTCCCGCTGACGGTGAACGCCATCTCTGGCTACTCCGGCGGCGGCAAGGGTCTGATCGCCGAGTTCGAAACCCAGACCCCGCCAGTTGGCACAGACGACGCATTCCGCGCCTACGGCATGAACCTGGCGCACAAGCATCTGCCGGAAATGCAGACGCAGGCTGGACTTACGCATCTTCCGATGTTCGCGCCCTCTGTAGGCCGGTATGCCCAGGGCATGCTGGTCGAGGTTCCGCTGCAACTGTGGGCGCTGCCGGGCAAGCCTTCGCCGGCAGATATTCATGGCGCTCTGATTGCGGCCTATGTCGGCGAGCCGTTCGTCGAGGTTGCCAGCGCGGATGAGTGCCTAGAGTTACAGAAATCGCGCGCAGGGGCGGGCGGCTATGTACAGGCCCTGGATCCGCAAGCCTTGAACGGCACCAACCGCATGCGTCTGTTCGTGTTCGGCAATGCTGACGGGACGCAGGCGCGGCTGGTGGCGATCCTGGACAACCTGGGCAAGGGTGCGTCGGGCGCCGCCGTGCAGAACCTGAACCTGATGCTGGGCCTTGATGAGGCAGCAGGCCTGTGAACCTCCGTCCGGCGACCTCGGAAGATGCGCCGGCGATCGCGACCCTCATGCGTACGACGTTTCGGGTTTCACTGCCGTTCCTGCCGGACCTGCATACCGCCGAGCAGGACCTGGCCTATGTCTCCGGCCACCTGATCCCTGACACCACGATCTGGGTGGCCGAGATTGCGGGAGAGATTGCCGGCTACGTGGCCTTTCGTCTCGACTGGATCGATCATCTCTACATCCACCCGGATCATCAGGGGCATGGACTGGGCGACGCCCTGCTGGTCAAGGCCATGGCGGACGGCGCGCCAAAGCAACTCTGGGCCTTCCAGCAGAACACGCGCGCCCGCCGATTTTACGAGTCACGCGGGTTCGAGGCGGTCGAATTCACCGACGGCGCGAGGAATGAGGAAAAGACGCCCGATGTGCGCTATATTTGGCGCGGGCAGGGCCTGTAACCTTTTGCCGAAAGCAATCGTATTAGAGAGCATGAAAACCCGAACGCTTGATCGCCGCCACATCCTGCTGGCCACCGTCACTGCGGCATTGGTGCCGTCGCTTGTCCGGGCATCTGCGAAGCCCGACGTCTACGCGGCGTCGCCGATCCGCAAGCTAACCGATGCCGACTGGCGCAAGAAGCTGCCGGCCGCCAGCTATCTGGTGCTGAGGCACGAGGACACCGAGCGTCCCGGCACCAGCCCGCTGCTGAAGGAACACCGCAAGGGCACGTTTGTCTGCCTCGGCTGCGATCTGCCGCTGTTCAAGTCCGACACCAAGTACGAGAGCGGCACAGGCTGGCCCAGCTTCTTCCGGGTGATCCCGGGCGCGGTCGGTGAGACGACCGACTACAAGATCGGCGTGCCGAGGACCGAATACCATTGTGCCCGGTGCCTGGGGCATCAGGGCCATGTGTTCACCGACGGCCCTCGACCGACTGGGCTGCGCTATTGCAACAACGGCGTGGCTCTGAAGTTCATCGCAGCCTGACGCACAGCATAGCTGACGAATTCGGATCGCCGTGTTAGCCGTAGGGCAGGGGGATACTGACCATGCTTGACCGTGCACCGGTACGCGAAATCCGCGACTTCTATTGCGACAGCCGCCAGTGGGACGCCTACATGCCCCGTGAGGGTGATGTCGTGATCGCGACCGCGCCCAAGGTCGGCACCACCTGGACGCAACAGATCGTCAATCTGCTGATCTTCCAGAACGTCGAACCCAGACCCCTCATGATGCTTTCGCCCTGGTTCGATTGCCGGATCCAGATGCCGCCAGAGGTGATGGTGCAGATCATTGAGGGGCAGGAACACCGGCGGTTCCTCAAATCTCACCTGCCGATGGATGGCCTGCCGATCTTTAGCGAGACCCGTTACATCCACGTGGCCCGGGGCGGACGCGACGCCTGCATGTCCTATCTGAACCACGTCAACGGCTACAACGACAACGCGTGGGGTCGGCTTGATGCGGTGGGTCTGGGCGATCCTCTGATAGGGATGGCCAAACCTCGACCGCCCCGAACGGCACGGGAATTTTTCCACCACTGGATTGCACCGACCGAGACCAGCGCTCTGGAATTGATGTCCCAGTCGTTCTTCGAGATCGAGCGGTCCTACTGGAAGGAACGTGCGCGTCCCAATGTGCTGCTGGTGCATTACAACGACCTGAAGGCCGACCTGGGCGGCGAAATGGCGCGGATCGCAGCCTTCCTGGACATCGAGGTTCCAGACGACCTTTGGCCTGACCTCGTCAATGCCGCGACATTCGAAACCATGCAGCGCGATGGCGAGGCTTTGTTGCCGGGTATGGAGATGGGTTTCGACGGAGGCGTGAAGACCTTCCTCAACAAGGGTACCAACAACCGCTGGCAAGGTGTGCTGACCGACGAGGACAATGCGCTCTATCTGGCCCGCACCGAGCAGGAACTTTCGCCGGGTTTGCGGGCCTGGCTTGAGGCTGGCCGGTTGGTTGCGGGTGATCCCCGAGCCCTGACGGACCAAGGATCACCCGCCTGACCGGTGCATCAGGTCTTGGCCCCCGCGACAGGGGGCTTTGGTGGCGATGGCGGCGCAGGAACGACGCTCCCTGGTGCCCCTTGGCTGACCCGCCCGGAACCGGAAATGTCGGTTTCTACGGACTTGGGGTTGGACAGAAGTTCGACATCACCCGACCCGGAGATATCCAGATCAGCCCGCTCCGTAGGCGCAATGACCGCGTCGGCGGAACCAGAAATCTCCACACGGGCGCTTTTGGTCTTCAGCGCGCCAAGGTTGGCCTCGCCGCTTCCCGAGAGATCAACCTGGACATCATCGGCCTGTCCCGTTGCCTTGACCTCTGCCGACCCCGACACGTCCAGACGCAGGCTGGATTGCCGATAGTCCTCGATAGAGAGCGTGTTTCGTCCCGACAGGTCGAAGCTGGTGATGTTGGGAGCGCGCACGATGATGGTCAGAGTTGGATAGCGATGGTGGCTGTGGCGATTGTGGCGCTCGTAGCGAAGGCTGTCGCCACGCACGATAACCTGTTCAACGGCCTTCTGCGGTCCCGTCACGACCACTGACGCAGGGCCAGCCGACTGGATGTAGCGAACGTCTGCAGCCAGGTCGACGTCGAGACGGTCCGCGCCGGACCACTCCAGGGTGCGCGTCGTTTGCGGCCCCAGATTGGTAGCGATCATCGGGCTTTCGTCGTCGTCCCATCCCCAGTGTTTGCCCTTCCAGGATTCTCCATCGGCCCAGTGCCAGCCGCCTCTCGTGATGGCGTCAGGTCCGCCGATGGCGACGGATGCGGTGAGTGTGGCGATCGACAGGAAGAAGCCGACGACGGCGATCATGATGAGTACACGGATCATGTGCGTGAGCCTCCCGGGCTTAGGATTCGAGCGCCGGCTTGAGCAGCCGGTAGTGAAGGCGTCCGTACCAGACGAGCGCGTTGATCAGTCCAATCGAGATCAGGCTGAGGATGGCACCGCCGGAGGCCGCGCCCGCCATCAAGCCGAGCCCGGCCAGCAGGGCGGCTGGTGCACCGCCAGGCAGGTCCATGAAGGGCCCCGCCGCAAAGACCACGCCACCGGCGAAGAACACGGCAATGACCGCGATGGCGAAGCCAAACATCGCCCCGCCGACACCCATAAGGATCGGCAGCAGGATCAGAATGTCGATCGCGCCCAACCCGAGAACGGCAAAGACGGCCGCAGCGGCGGAAGACGGGCTGCGTTCTTCCCGCCAGCGCGAGAGCGTGCTCTCGGCCCGCAGTTCGCGTGCCAGTCGGCCTGGATCGCCAAGCGCGTCAGCCACCTCGGCTTCGGTTCGGCCCGCAGCAGCGCCATCCGCAAAGTGGGTGTCATAGTCTGCAATAATGTCTGTAACCGCCTGGGGAGGCAGGCCACGAAGGCCCTCTCGCAGGCGGGCGATGAACGCCTGACGTGTCATTTGGCCCCTCCGATAATGTCTTCAACGGCGCTGGAGAACAAATTCCAGGCGGTCTGTTGGCTGATGAAGCTGCGTTTCCCGGCTTCACTCAATTTGTAGTATTTGCGCGGCGGACCGGCAGGGCTCTCGACCAGGTAGGTCTCGACCAGGCCGTCTGTTTGCAACCGCCGCATCAGCGGATAGATGGTGCCTTCGCCCATGCCGATGGCATCTGCCAGGCGGGCGGCGATCTCATAGGCGTAGTTGTCTTGTTGGTGAAGCAGAGCAAGAACACACAGTTCCAGCGCCCCCTTCTTCAGTTGGATTTCAATGGCTTCCGGCACGTGTGCGCCTCCTTGGGTTCCAAAGAGGTACCGCAAGGTATTGGGCGACGCAAGGTACTGCGCATTAAACGTTAGTAACGTATGTGACGCGTCAGCTCTTGACCTTCACGTACTCGCCCGGTGCGTCGCCAAGGGTCTTGAGGGGCCCCTTGGCCGGATCGCGAGCAGGGATCATCGTTCCAGATTTGGCCGCGAGCCACACCGCCCAGTGGGGCCACCACGAGCCGGGCGTCTCGACCGCACCGGCCCGCCATTCGTCGAGCGAGGCGGGCAGGGTGTCGTTGGTCCAGTGCTGGTACTTGTTCGCGACGGGTGCGTTGATCACGCCAGCAATGTGCCCGGACCCTGCCATAGTAAAGGTCGTTGGACCGCCGAACAGTCGCGCCCCTTTGAACACCGACAGCGCGGGCGCGATGTGGTCTTCCTTGGACGACTGGACATAGATCGGCACCTTCACGGTGCTGAGGTCGATCCGGACGTTGTCCAGGACCAGTTCGCCCTTGGCCATGGCATTCTCGCCATAGAATTTGCGCAGGTAGAAGGTGTGAAGGGTCTTCGGCATCCGGGTCTGATCCGAATTCCAGAACAGGAGATCGAAGGGCTTCGGCTCTTTGCCCAACAGATAGTTGTTCACGAAGAACGACCAGATCAGGTCGTTGCCGCGCAGGGCGTTGAAGGTGTCGGCCATGGTCGCGCCGGAAAGCACGCCGCCGCCTTCATCCATCTTGGCCTCGAGGTCCTTTAGCCAGTCCTCGTTGGTGAACAGCAGCAGGTCGCCGGCTTCGGAGAAGTCCTGCTGGGCCGCAAAGAAGGTGGCCGAGCCGATGGAGGTGTCGCCCTTGGCAACCATGTGCGCCAGGGTGGCCGACAGCAGAGTGCCACCGATGCAGTAGCCGACGGTGTTCACGTGATCGACGCCCGCCTGGGTCATTGCGGCACCGACTCCTTCGTAGATGCCCTGACGCATGTAGTCTTCGAAAGTCTTGGTCGCGAGAGACGCGTCGGGATTGACCCACGAGGCCACAAATACCGTGAACCCCTGGCTGGCCAACCAGCGGATCAGCGAATTTTCGGGCCGCAGATCCATGATGTAGAACTTGTTGATCCACGGTGGGAAGATCAGCAGCGGGATTTCGTAGACCTGATCGGTGGAGGGAGAAAACTGCAGCAATTCTATGATCTCGTTGCGGAATACGACCTTACCGGGCGCCGTCGCGACGTTCTCGCCGATCTTGAACATGTCATAGTCGGTCTGGGCGATGGAGAGCGCGCCGCCGCCGCGCTGCAGGTCGGCCTGGAAGTTCTCCATGCCCTTGACCAGGCTCTTGCCACCCGTCGCCATAACTTCTTTCAGGGCCGTGGGATTGGAAGCCAGGAAGTTGGATGGCGCGAAGGCGTCCGTCAGCATCCGCATGAAGAACTCGACCCGGCGCTTTTCCAACGGGTCCACGCCATCAACCTCGGAGACCATGTTGTTCAGGAAATTGGCGGTCAGCAGATAAGACTGCTTGATCACGTCAAACACCGGGTTGTCGGACCAGTCAGGGTCATTGAAGCGTTTGTCGCCCTTGCCCGGCAACACGACAGGCTCGGAGGCCTCTCCGGAGGCCCTGCGGGCGG